>CBJKNR010000193.1:0-6965 GCA_966417555.1 uncultured Sphingopyxis sp. | reverse complement strand
CGCGTTGCGCCAGACGAGCCGGTAGCCCGCAAGCTCGATCCCGCCGGTCGGCGCGGGCCGCCCCGCGGTCTGCATCCGGTCGCGCAGGAACGTCGCCCAATCATGGGGATAAACGGCGTTCAGCGCCGCGACGACATCGTCGAAATCGTAGGTATCCTGCCCCCAGTCGCCCTCGCGGCCGCCGAAGAAGGCCCGGGCGAAATCGTCGAGGCTCTTCCCATTGTTCGTCGCCTGGCGGATCAGCATGTCCGCCTCGAGCCACATCAGCGAGCCTTCGTTGTAATAATCCTCGGTGCGCGTCGCGCTGGCAAAGGGGCGTGCCTTGCGCGCGCCGATGATCGGGTCGAGCGTGGTATCCTCGACCGAACGCCAGTCGCGCCCCGCCTGCACGCTGTAGTTGCCGGCGTGGGTCGCCCATTCGGCGAGGACCATCTCTTTCGACTGCATCCCCGAGCGGCCCGCGAGCACGAGGTCCCAGAAGCTCGTCTGGCCTTCATAGACCCACAGCAGATTGTCCTGCATCGGGGTGCGATAGTCGGGGGTCCACAGCTTGTCGGGGCGGCGGTATTTGCCGTTCCAGCTGTGCGTCAGCTCGTGCGGGAGCAGCCCGCGCTGCGAATCATTGTCGTCCCATTTGGTGAAATAGTCCGGGTTGCGGCTGTTCTCGCTGCTGCGATGATGTTCGAGCCCGATGCCGCCAAGCTCGTCGGTGAGCGCGAGCAGGAATTCATAGCGGTCGAAATGGCGGACGCCGAACAGCGCGACGGCTTCGGAGACGAGCGCCGCGTGGCGCGCGATATGGTCGGGAGTCGCCTCGAGATATTTCGCGTCGTCGGCGACGACGTTCAGCGTCACCTTGTTGCCGAGGTCCCATTTGCGGAAATATTTCCCCGCGAACATCGGGCTGTCGACGAGCACCTCATAATTGGTCGGCGCGAAACTGTAGCGGTTGCCCGACACCTTGAGCCCATCGAGCGCCGACGCACCCGTCCAGCCTTCGGGAAGCGCGACTTCGAGCTGCACGGGAATGTTTCGCGTGAAATAGCCCGCGGGGTAGAGGCTGACCTGTTCCCATTGCAGGTTCATCATTGCCGGGGTGACGACGATGCGGCCTTCGCTCGTCCGCGTCGGCGACAGGAAGTCGAACGTCACCTCGATACTCTTTGTGCCCGCCGGAACGTCGATGTCGAAGGCATAGACATCGGTCGGCTGGCGCGTCCAGACGAGCGGCTTGCCGCCAGCGCTCGCCTTGAAGGCCGCGACCTCGGCGATCGCGCCGCGCGGCGCATGCTTGCCGGGCAGCCATTCGGGATAGAGCAGGGTCAGCTTGCCCGCTTTCGCCACCGGGACCGTTTGGCGGACGTGAAAGATACCGCGGGCAAAGTCGGTCGCATCGACCCTGAGCATCATCGTCCCGGGATAAGGCTTGTCGGCGGGCAGCGGGATTGTCAGCGGCTGGACCACCGGCTGGGGTCGGCTGTTACCGTCCTGCGCGAGAGAGGGGGAAACGATGGCGACGGGTGCGGCGAGGACGGCCGCTGCGACGAACAGTGCTTTTTTCATGGGGAGCACCTCTGCCGCCAAATGCCGGCGAGGTCCAGCAATGGCTCTGCAAGCGCACTTTGCCTTTCGACGAAAAACCATTAGACGCCGCGGCCATGAGCAAGGACAAAAGTGCGAAAATCCCGACGCCGCAGGCTGTGCGCGGCACCCAGGACATGCTCGGCGATTTCGCCGACCGGTTCGCGCACGTCGTCGACACCTTCGAGCGCGTGCGCCGCCTCTATGGCTTCAAGCGCGTCGAGGTGCCGGTGATCGAGCCGACCGCGGTGTTCGCGCGCAGCCTTGGCGAGACGACCGACGTCGTGTCGAAGGAAATGTATTCGTTCGAGGATCGCGGCGGCGAATCGATCACCTTGCGCCCCGAATTCACGGCGGGGATCGCGCGCGCCTATATCACGAACGGCTGGCAGCAGTTCGCGCCGCTGAAGGTGGCGACGCACGGCCCGCTCTTCCGTTACGAGCGCCCGCAGAAGGGGCGCTATCGCCAGTTCCACCAGCTCGATGCCGAAGTGATCGGCAGCGACAGCCCGCTGGCCGATGCCGAACTGCTTGTCTTTGCCGACCAGCTGCTGAAGGAGCTGGGGGTCGACGCGGGGGTGACGCTGACGCTCAATACCTTGGGCGATGCGGCGAGCCGCGACGCGTGGCGTGCGGCGCTGGTCGAGCATTTCGAGGCGCATCGCGGTGATCTGTCCGAAGACAGCCTCGCGCGGCTCGACAAGAACCCGCTGCGCATCCTCGACAGCAAGGATCCCAAGGATCGCCCGATCGCCGACAGCGCGCCCGACATCGATGCGTTTCTGACGAGCGAGGCACAGGATTTCTTCGGCGCGGTGACCGCGGGACTCGACGCCGCGGGGGTCGCATGGGAACGCAACGCGCGGCTCGTGCGCGGGCTCGACTATTATCGCCACACGGCGTTCGAGTTTGTCACCGGTCGCCTCGGCGCGCAGGGGACGGTGATCGGTGGTGGGCGCTACGACGGGCTGATCGAAACGCTCGGCGGCCCCCCGACAGCGGCGGTCGGCTGGGCCGGCGGGATCGAGCGGTTGGCGATGTTGCTCGCCGAGGATGTCATTGACAACCGGCTCGATGTGGTGATCGCGGTTGAGGATGATGGTTCGGCCGAAGCGGGAATGCGGGTTCTCGTAGCGATGCGACGAGCAGGGATTGGGGCGGACATTATCGCCAGCGGATCTCCCAGAAAGCGCTTCGATAAAGCCGTGAAAGCCAATCCCCGTGCAATATTGTCGCTAGGAATAGGTGAGGGTGGCGTTGGGGCGAGGTTGAAGGTTCTGGATATAGCTAATGATCTGCCGAAAGTTGCTGAGTTTCTATCCGACTACAAATGGTGACGACGACTTTCAGCCATTCGTCACCCTGAACTTGTTTCAGGGTCCATGGACTGAGATATCGTCGTCGTCCCGCCGATGCTGAAACAAGTTCAGCATGACGGTTTCCGAAAGGGCTCGGCAATCCCCCACGACACAGCCAAATCCTCCCAATCCGGATTGGCCGTCTCGATCAGATTGATTTTCCATGGGCGGTGCCAGCGCTTCAACTGTTTTTCGCGCGCAATGGCGGTGATCATCTCATCAAAGAACTCGGCGTGGACCAGCCGATATACGCGGTATCGGCTGGTAAAGCCGGGCAGGGCGCCGGATCGATGCTGCCAAATCCGCGCTGGGAGGTCGGACGTGACGCCAATGTAAAGCGTGCCCTGTTTCTGGCTGGGGAGAATATAGGTGCAGGGTTGCCGCGACGGCATATTGGCCTCTATGCGGCGCCATGGATGCTGAAACAAGTTCAGCATGACGTATTTGCACTGTTTTGGATAAAATGACCTCCGTTTCCGAACGCCAGATCGACGCCATCATCGAACGCCATGCCGCGCTGCAGGCGCGCATGGCGACGGGCGATATGGCGCCCGCCGATTTCGTCGCGGCGTCGAAGGAGTTCGCCGAGCTCGAGCCCGTCGCGAAGGCCGCTGCCGAGGTGACGCGGCTGCGCGGCGAACTTGTCTCGCTGAACGAGATGCTCGCCGACCCCGAGATGAAGGCGATGGCGGCGGAAGAAATCGCCGCGATCGAGGACGCGCTGCCCGCCGCCGAGCACGACCTCGCGATCAAGCTTCTCCCCAGGGATGTCGCCGACGAGCGCGCGGCGATGCTCGAAATCCGCGCCGGCACCGGCGGCGACGAGGCGGCGCTGTTCGCGGGCGACCTGCTGCGCATGTACAGCCGCTTCGCCGATACGCAGGGCTGGAAGGTCGAAATCATCTCGGCGAACGAGGCCGAAGTCGGCGGCTACAAGGAAGTCGTCGCCTCGGTGAGCGGGCAGGGCGTGTTCGCCAAATTGAAGTTCGAGAGCGGCGTCCACCGCGTCCAGCGCGTCCCCGCGACCGAAAGCCAGGGGCGCATCCACACCAGCGCCGCGACCGTCGCGGTGCTGCCCGAGGCCGAGGAAGTCGACGTCGCGATCAACGACAATGACCTCAAGGTCGACATCTATCGCGCGTCGGGCGCGGGCGGCCAGCACGTCAACACGACCGATTCGGCGATCCGTATCACGCATATCCCGACCGGACTCGTCGTGATCCAGCAGGACCAGCGCAGCCAGCACAAGAACCGCGCCAAGGCGATGCAGGTGCTGCGCGCGCGGCTTTACGATCTCGAGCGCGAGAAGATCCACAGCGCAGAGGCGTCGGCGCGCAAGTCGATGGTCGGGTCGGGCGACCGGTCCGAACGCATCCGCACCTATAATTTTCCGCAGGGGCGCGTGACCGACCACCGCATCAACCTGACGCTCCACCGCCTGCCCGAGATCATCGAGGGGCAGATGGACGAGCTGATCGACGCGCTGATCGCCGAGGATCAGGCGCAGCGGCTGGCGGGGCTGAGTGAGTGACGTTTCGTCCGCACTGCGCGAGGCGGCGGTGCGGCTGGCGGCGGTGTCGGATACGCCGCGGCTTGATGCCGAATTGCTGATGGCGCATGCCTTGGGCCTCGAGCGGCAGGCGCTGTTGCTCGATCCCGCACGCTATGCCGTGCCTGCCGATTTCGACGCGTTCGTCGAGCGCCGGATGGCCCATGAACCCGTTGCCTATATCCTCGGCTATCGCGATTTCTGGACGCTCCGGTTGAAAGTCGGCCCCGGCGTGCTGATTCCGCGGCCCGACAGCGAAACGCTGATCGAGGCGTGTCTCGACTTCGCCCGGCAAGGGTGCCGAAAGGGGTGGCCCGAACAGATCCTCGATCTCGGCACCGGACCCGGCACGCTGCTCTATGCTGCGATGAGCGAATGGCCGGAGGCGCAGGGGCTCGGCGTCGACGCCAGCGAAACGGCGCTCGGCCATGCGCGGGACAATGCGGTCGCGCTCGGGCTGGCCGATCGTGCCGAACTGAAGCTGGGAAATTGGGCGGACGGGGTGGCAGGCCGCTTCGACCTCATCCTCTGCAACCCGCCCTATATCGCCGACAGCGAAAAATTGATGCCTGATGTCGCCGATCATGAACCCGCGGGCGCCCTGTTTGCCGGCGCCGACGGACTCGATGACTATCGGCGGATTATTCCCGATTTGCCGCGAATATTGGCGCCGGGCGGGCTCGCGGTGCTTGAAATCGGCGATAGGCAGCATATCTTGGTTCGTGAGCTGGCCGAAGCGGCGGGATTTGCCGTCACCTGCAGACAGGATCTCGGTGGCCGCGACAGGGCGCTCTTGCTGACCCGCGCCTGACCCGCCACAAGAATTTGCTTGGTTTCGGCCGCAAAGCGCGGTAGGGGCGGCTTACAGACCCGGCACGGGTACCTTGATTGGTCCGGCTGGTCTGCTTCCCACTTACGATGCTGGTGCAGGACCATGGTCCGGCGCGAGCGGTAAAGGGCAAGAACCGCGCTTGGATGCGCGGCCGCGACGCGCATATGGCGCGATCGGCCAAAAGGGTTGGCGTAGCTTATTAGCTTATCGACAGGATGTCTCAGTTGAACATGAACAACCGCCAGAGCGGTCGCCGTCGCGGCCGCAACAACAACAGCAACAATAACAACCGCTCGCAATCGGGCGGTCGCGGAGGGGTCGATCAGGCCAACCGCATCGACAGCCGGGCGCGCGGCAACGGCGCCCAGATGATCGAAAAATACCGCAACCTCGCGCGCGACGCGCAGCTTGCAGGCGACCGGGTCCAGACCGAATATTATCTGCAGTTTGCTGACCATTATTTTCGCGTCGTGAGCGACTTCCGCGCCCGGCAGGAAGAAAAGGCCGCGGCGAACGGGCAGGAACGCAGCCATGATCGCAGCCGCGAGATCCGCGGCGTCGAGGATTTCGACGGCCATGACGACAGCGGCTTTGAAGCCGAAGGCGAAGCCGGCGACGATCGCGATACCGGCGGCCGCGACAATGGCGGCCGCGAAGGCCGCGAGCGCGACCGCCGCGTCGACGACGACAGTCGCGGCAACCGCCAGCAGCGCGATCGCGGCGATCGCAACGACCGCAGTCGCCGCGAACGCGACGAGGATCGCGCGGACAAAGCGAAAAACGAAGAAGCCGACGTCGACGCCGGCGAAGCCGAAGCGGCCGGGGAAGCCGTGCCCGCACCGGCGCGCCGCCGTGGCCCGCGCCGCGCGCGCGAGACCGAATCCGATAACGAAAGCGCCGGTATCGATACCGCCGTACTGCCGCCGGCGATCGGCCGGACCGAGCGCAGCGACGAAGGCGCCGAAGCCGCACCGGCGCCCAAGCCGCGCCGGACACGCAAGACGCTGGCCCCGCGCGATACCGGGGTCGAAGCGGCCGAATAAACCGGCGATTTCACACTGGTTTTTCCGAATCGCATGACATAGCCTCCCCGCGGGAACATTCGCGGGGAGGTTTTTTTATGCGTGTTTTGGCACTGGCCTGTCTGCCGCTGGCCGTCGGAGGATCGGCGCTTCCGGCTTTCGCGCAGGACGGCGCGCCGGCGAACGCGCAGGGCGATGTCGCGGTCACCATCTACAACAACGGCCAGTCGCTGGTGCAGGACGACCGTCAGCTCAGCGTCGCCGCCGGACGCAACCGCATCGAATTTCCCGACGTGTCGGCGCGCATCCGGCCCGAAACGGTGACGCTCTCGTGCCCGGGAATCGGAATCGTCGAGCAGAATTTCGATTTCGACCTGCTCACCCCCGACAAGCTGATGGACAAGGCGGTCGGCCAGTCGATCACCCTCGTCCGCACCAACCCGGCGACCGGCGCCGAGCGGACCGAGCGCGCGAAGGTGCTCGCGGCGAATGGCGGTATCGTGCTTCAGGTCGGCGAGCGGATCGAGGTGCTGCGCGATGACGGCCTTCCTGTGCGCGCGGTGTGCGACCTGCTGCCGCCGAACCTCCGCGCGCGGCCGACGCTGTCGGTGACGTTCGACGCC
>CBJKNR010000192.1:0-6972 GCA_966417555.1 uncultured Sphingopyxis sp. | reverse complement strand
GGCATGCCGGTGTTCAGTCTTTATGGCGAGGTGCGGCGGCCGTCGGGGCAGTCGATGCATACCTTCGACGTGATGCTCGTCGACCTGCAGGACCTCGGCTGCCGCATCTACACTTATGTCACGACACTGCTTTATGTGCTCGAAGCCGCGGCGCAGCACGGCAAGGCGGTGTGGGTGCTCGATCGCCCGAACCCGGCGGGGCGCCCCGTCGAGGGCACACGGCTGCGCGAAGGCTGGGAAAGCTTCGTCGGTGCGGGGCCGATGGTGATGCGCCATGGCCTTACGATGGGCGAGATGGGGCACTGGTTCATCCGTCATTTCGGGCTCGACCTCGATTATCGTGTGATCGAAATGGAGGGGTGGGAGCCCGAAGGGCCAGGCTTCGGCTGGCCGGAGGGGCGCGTGTGGATCAACCCCAGTCCCAACGCGGCGAACCTCAACATGGCGCGCGCTTATGCCGGCACCGTAATGGTCGAGGGCGCGACCTTGAGCGAAGGGCGCGGCACGACGCGTCCGCTCGAACTTTTCGGCGCCCCCGACATCGATGCGCGCGCGGTGATCGCCGAAATGCGGCGCCTCGCCCCTGAATGGCTCGCCGGCTGCAAGCTGCGCGACATCTGGTTCGAGCCGACCTTCCACAAGCATATGAAACAGCTCAACAGCGGTATCCATATCCATGCCGAGGGCGCTTGGTACGATCACGCCACCTTCCGCCCATGGCGCGTGCAGGCGCTGGCGTTCAAGGCGATCCGGTCGCTCTGGCCGGACTATCCGATCTGGCGCGGCAGGGATTTCAAATATGAGTACACCGACAATGTGCTCGCGATCGACGTGATCAACGGCGGGCCAGGTCTGCGCGAATGGGTCGACGACGCGGGCGCGGAGGCTGGCGATCTTGATGCGCTGGCGCTGCCCGACGAGGCGGGCTGGCAGGGCGAGATCGCGGACCTGCTGATCTACGGTCGAGGGGAATGACGATGCATCGGCGGCAATTTCTGGGAACCGCGGCGCTGACCGGGCTGGCGGCGAGTTTGCCGACGTCGGTACTTGCGGCGGACACCGCCGGCCTTCCCAATCTTGCCGCCAGGGCAGTGCCGATCGGCAAGGCCGAACGCATGGCGCGGATAGCCAAGGCAAAGGAACTGATGCGCGCGAACGACATCGGCGCGCTGCTGATCGAGCCCGGATCGAGCCTCATCTATTTCACCGGCGTGCGCTGGTCGCGCAGCGAGCGGCTGACCGCCGCGGTGCTGACGCGCGAGGGCGAGGTGGCGGTCGTCACGCCATTTTTCGAGGAGCCCTCGGTACGCGAGAGCCTGGGCGTCGACGCCGAGGTGCTGACGTGGAACGAGGATGAGAACCCGCTCGCCGCAGTCGCCGCCTGGCTCGGCAAGCGCGGGCTGGCGAAGGGCCGCATCGGCGTCGAGGAAACCGTACGCTATTTCGCGGTCGACGGGCTCGAAAAGGCGATGCCGCAGGCGACCGTCGTGAATGGCGCGCCGGTCGTGCGCGGGTGCCGGATGCACAAGTCGCCCGCCGAGATCGCGCTGATGCAGATCGCGGCTGACATCACGCTCGCCGCCTATCGCCACACCGCGCCGCGCATCGAGGCCGGGATGACCCCTGCCGACATCGGCGCGATCATGGCGGCGGCGACGACCGCGCTAGGCGGGCGCAGCGAGTTCGAACTGATCCTGCTCGGCGAGGCGAGTGCCTATCCGCACGGCAGCGGCAAGCCACAGGCGGTGAGGGACGGCGAGGTGGTGCTGATGGACTGCGGTGCGACGGTCCACGGCTATCAGTCGGACATCTCACGCAGCTTCGTTTACGGCAAGGCCAGCGCGCGCCAGCGGCAGGTCTGGGATCAGATGCGCAAGGGGCAGGACGTCGCCTTTGTCGCGGCGAAACTCGGCACGCCCGCGGGCAAGGTCGACGATGCGGTGCGCGCTTATTATGAGGGCCTCGGCTGGGGTCCCGGCTACAAACTTCCCGGCACCTCGCACCGCACCGGCCACGGCATCGGGCTCGACGGGCACGAGCCGGTCAACCTCGTACGCGGCGAAACGACGAAGCTCGCGCCGGGCATGTGCTTCTCGAACGAACCCGGCATCTATATCCCCGGCGAGTTCGGCATCCGGCTCGAAGACTGCTTCTACATGACCGATAGCGGCCCGAAATGGTTCAGCGAACCGCCGCCGTCGATCGACAAGCCGTTCGGTTAGTCCGGCGTCTTCGGTCGCTGAACGAGACTGACGAGCACGAACGAGATGATCATCAGCAGATACCAGCTGCCGAGCTTTTCGAGCCCGACCATGTGCCAGCCATTGTCCTGGCTCGGATAGGTCCACGCGCGGGCGAAGGTGCCGATATTCTCGGCGAACCAGATGAAGAGCGCGACGAGCCCCCAGCCGACGAGCAACGGCATGCGGCGATGGACGTGCAGCGGTCGGAACCACACGTGACAGCGCCAGAAGAGCAGCGCGGTCGCGGCGAACAGGAACCAGCGGATGTCGTAGACCCAATGGTGCGCGAAGAAGTTGACGTAGATCGCCGCTGCCAGGGCATAGCTCGCCCACGCGGGCGGATAGCCCGAATAGCGAAAGTCGAAGATGCGCCAGACGCGCGCGATATAGCTGCCGACTGCGGCATACATGAAGCCCGAGAAGAGCGGGACGGCACCGATATGGAGCAGGCTCGCCTCGGGATATTGCCACGATCCCGCGGCGGTCTTGAACAGTTCCATCACGGTGCCGACGATGTGGAAGATCAGGATGACGAGCGCTTCTTTCGGCGTCTCGAGCCGGAAGGCGAGCATGCCGAGCTGGATCAGCACCGCGCCGGTCGTGATGGCGTCGTAGCGGTGGAGCGGTGCGTCGTCGGGCCAGAAGAGATGCGTGCCGAGCAGCAGCGCGAGCATCAAGGCGCCGAACAGGCAGGCCCAGCCCTGCTTGAAGCCGAAGACGAGGAATTCGAGGAACCAGCCGCGCGGCCCGGGCTCGACCGCCATCGCTTCCAGCCGCGACCGGACGGCGTGGAAGCGGCTGTGGCCGCGCGCCGCGCCGCCGTCCGGTTCAGACATGGACGGCAACCCACGCGATCAGCGCCGCGGCGGGGAGCAGCAGCGCCTGCGCAAGGATCGTGCCGGCGAGGCGGCTTAAGGAGATGAATGTGATTGCGCGGCGGAAATCGGCCTCGTCGACCTTCCCTTCGACCGCGTCGTCGGTCATCACCGAGAGCTGGGGGTCGATGAAGGCAAAGAGCAGGATCGTCGCAAAGCCGTTGATCAGCGCCGAGAGCTGCGACGCGGTGACGCGGAATTCGGGCGCGAGATAGCCGGCGTAGAGCGAGGCGACGACGCCGACGGCGAGAAGCGATTGCGCGAGGCAGTTGGCGATCAGCACGCCCCAGCCGATCCCCTTGGGCATCTTCCAGCCCTTGAGATGCGAAAGGCTCGGGAACGTCAAAGACCGCCCCAAGGTCCTGAGGCCGCTGGGGCTCGCGGCCTTGAGCGCCAGTTTCGTCGTCGAGCGGTTGTTCTGGTACCAGCCGATCGCTGCCGCGAACATGCGCTGTCCTGTGGGCACGAGGAGGATGCCGATCAAGGTCGCGACGCTTGCGGCGGCGAGCACGAACTGCATGTCGATGAAAAGCGAGGCGCCGCTGCCGTCGTGGATGCGTGTCTCGATCCGCTTGGCGAGGAAGGGGCCGAGGAAGCTGTTCGAGGTGCGCGAGAAGAGCACGAGAATATTGAACAGCGCGAAGGACATCGCGATCCGCCGCGTCCGCACACCGGCGATACGCGCGGCATAGGCGAGCGCGCCGATCAGGTTGATGAAGCCGGTGAGCAGCAGGATGGTGAGGAGGGGGAGGTCGATCATGGGGGCCTAGTCAGAGAAGCCGGACTCCTCGTCATTGCGAGCGAAGCGAAGCAATCCAGGGCGGTTTAAGCGGCTCTGGATTGCCACGGGCCTGCAGCCCTCGCAATGACGATTAATCGAAGCTTTGGATCAATGCTTTCGCGTGAGTTCGCGCATCGCATCATCGAGCCCCGCGAGGGTCAGCGGGTACATGCGGTCGTTCATCAGCTGTTTGATCAGCTTCACCGACTGGGTGTAGCCCCAATGCGCCTCTGGTACGGGGTTCAGCCACACCGCGGCGGGATAGACATGGGTGATCCGCTGGAGCCAGACCGCGCCCGATTCCTCGTTGAAATGCTCGACGCTGCCGCCCGGATGGGTGATTTCATAGGCCGACATCGAGGCGTCGCCGACGAAGATCACTTTGTAATCATGGCCATATTTGTGGAGGATGTCCCACATCTGGTGGCGTTCGGACCAGCGGCGCCTGTTGTCCTTCCACACGCCTTCGTACGGGCAATTGTGGAAATAGAAGAATTCGAGATTCTTGAACTCGGTCGTCGCGGCGCTGAAGAGTTCCTCGCAGAGCTTGATGAAGGGGTCCATCGACCCGCCGACGTCGAGGAAGAGCAGCAATTTCACCGCGTTGCGGCGTTCGGGGCGCATGCGGATGTCGAGCCAGCCTTGCCGCGCGGTGCCGTCGATCGTGCCCGGGATGTCGAGCTCGTCGGCCGCACCCTCGCGCGCGAACTTGCGCAGGCGGCGGAGTGCGATCTTGATGTTGCGGGTGCCGAGTTCCTTCGTGTTGTCGAGATTCTGGAACTCGCGCTTTTCCCAGACCTTCAAGGCCCTCTTGTGTTTGCTCTCGCCGCCGATGCGGACGCCTTCGGGATTGTAGCCCGAATTGCCGAAGGGCGAGGTGCCGCCGGTGCCGATCCATTTGTTGCCGCCCTCGTGGCGCTTCTGCTGTTCCTCGAGCCGCTCCTTCAGCGTCTCCATGATCTTGTCCCAGTCGCCGAGCGACTCGATCGCGGCCATCTCCTCGGGCGTCAGGAATTTCTCGGCGACCGCCTTCAGCCAGTCGGCGGGGACGTCGACCGGGTTCTGGCCATAGTCGGAAATGATCCCCTTGAAGACCTTGTTGAACACCTGGTCGAAGCGGTCGAGCAGGCCCTCGTCCTTCACATAGATCGCGCGGCTGAGATAATAGAATTGCTCGGGGCTGCGGTCGATCACCTCGCGGTCGAGCGCCTCGAGCAGCATCAGATGCTCTTTGAGGCTCGCGGGAATGCCCGCGGCACGAAGCTCGTCGAGAAAGCCGAAAAACATGCCCGCAGGCGTAACCCGTCGCTGGGCCGGGCGCAATCACTTTACGTTTACGGAAAGTAATTGCTTCGGACGGCCTATCCATCGGCAACCCGGCGCGCGGTCAGCGGAACGAGGATCAGCAGCGCGCCGAGGATCCAGAACGCCGCGGGCAGTCCGATGGCCTTGGCCAGAAAACCGATTCCGGCGGGTCCGACGAGAATGCCGGCATAACCCAGCGTGGTCAGCGCACCGATCGCCAGCGCGGGCGACATGGTCTTCTGGTTGCCGGCCCGGCGGAACAGAACCGGCACGATATTGGATGCCCCGAGCCCGATCAGCAGAAACCCCGCCAGCGCGATCGGCGCGACAGGAACCGCGAGGACGATGGCAAAGCCGGCGACCGCGATCAGCCCTCCGCCGAGCAGCGTCCTGTAATTGCCGACCCGGGCGACCAGCCCGTCGCCGAGGAGCCGTCCGGCCGTCATCGCGATGGCGAACAGGATATAGCCGGCGCCGCTCTGGTTCACGTCGAGCAGGCCGGTCTGCGTCACGAGCAGCGCGCTCCAGTCGAGCATGGCGCCTTCGGCGAGGAAGGTGACCATCGCGAGGATCGACAGCAGCAGCACCGCTCCCCTGGGCCAGACGAACAGCGGCCCTTCTTCGGCCGACACGCGCGAAAGCAGGCGCGGCCGGGCGATCATCATCGCACAGGCCATCAGCGCGGCACAGGCAAGGCTGCCAGCAAAAATGTCGACATCGAACGACAGGAACGACGTCATCATCGCGGCGCCCAAAAAGCCGCCGATGCTGAACAGCGCGTGGAACCCGGACATCAGCGGGCGGTCGGCGTCCCTCTCGACTTCGACCGCATGCACGTTCACCGCGACATCCAGCGACCCGAGCGCGGCGCCGAAGAGCCCCAAGGCGGTTCCCAGCGTCAGTGGCGTCGCGGCAATCGTCAGAAGGGGCAGGATCGCCGCCAGCGCGAATCCGCTCGCGATAATGACCGGCCTGCTGCCATAGCGCGCGCTGAGCGGGCCGGTGGCGATCATGGCGATCACCGAGCCGCCGCCGATGCAGAGCAGGAGCAGGCCGAGGACCGCATCGTCGACGCCGAGCCGCTGCTTCGCGAACGGTACGAGCGGGGCCCAGCAGGCGATTCCGAAACCGGCGACGAGAAAGGCGAGGCGGGTCGCGAGCCGGGTGGCCGGGCGATCGGCGGATGTCATGGGTTTCGTCCCTCGCAGCTCAGGTGCGCGCGGCCACGGCGATGCGGGCGCCGGCCGCACCCAGCGCAAGGCGCTGATCATCGGTCACTTCCGGGGCGAGTATCAGCGTATCGACCCGCTGGAGCGATGCGATCTGGTGGAGCGCGCGGCGGCCGATCTTGTCTGCGGTGGCCATGGCGATCACACGCCTCGCCGAGGCGGTCACGGCGCGTTTGAAGGTCGCATCCTCGAAATGGTCGGCGGCGAGTCCTTCCTCCGAAACCGAACAGGCCCCGATGAATGCCAGGTCGAAGCGCATCTGGACGACCGCCTGCACCGCGACTGCGTCAACGCATCCGCCGATCAGTGGCTCGGCCATCCCGCCCACGACGAGGACACGAATATCCTGCCGTCGCATGAGCTCGGCCGCGATATCGATCGAGTTTGTCGCGACGGTCAGCTCGGCATCGTCGGGCAGGCAGTCGACCATTGCGAGGTTTGTGCTGCCGCTGTCGAGGAACAGGAAATCGCCGGCAGTGACGAAAGAGGCGGCGGCGCGCGCGAGCAAGCAGATCCAGACCCGCGAGGCGGAGCTCGTC
>CBJKNR010000191.1:0-6973 GCA_966417555.1 uncultured Sphingopyxis sp. | reverse complement strand
GGTTGATGAAGCCGGGGCCGGCAATGCTCGCCTCGATAACCTCGTCAATGGCGCCAAGTTCTGCAACGAGCAGCTCTGCCAGCGCGCGCGGGGCCATGCCGGCGGGCTTTGCAAGCACCATCGCAGCATTGGTCGCAACGTCACCATGCGCCGGATCGCGCGGCGGCTCGACGCTGATCGCCGAGCGGTCGAGGTTGCCGGGAATGCTCCCCCGGGCGGCAAGCGCATCGAGCGCGGTACCGATATGGTCGGAAAAACGGCTGAACAGGGTCACGGGTCGGGCCTATCTTGGGTCTGAAAAACTCTTGCGCGCGCCCTATCGCAGCTTGGAGCACGCGAAAAGCCCTGCGTCACCGGGCGGCGCGCAGGGCGTGCGAAGCGAACAGCGCATGGCGCCGCCGCAATATTTATCGTCGGACGTTATATTCGAGCTGGTCCTGCGTCAGCTGGAAGCCGACGAGCAGTTCGAAGCTCGCGCGCTGAACGGCCGCACGAACTTCGGGAACGCTGAGCGGATCGATCGCGGCATCCTGATCGCCCGCCTTGCGCTTGCGCGTGATGCGCTCCTGAATATCGGCGGGGAGCGTGGCGGCGGCGCGATCGACATAGGCCGAAGCCTGTCCGCGCCCCGTGCCCCGCACCTGCCCTTCGGCAAAGGTCACGGCGACATTCCCGAGCCGCTTCGCGACGACTGCGGTGCCGCCCTGCAGCACGGTGGCGTAATAGGGCAAGGTCACGGTGCGCGCCGGTCCGGCGTCGCGGCGGGTCGCCACGACGTCGAAGCTCGCAAGCTGATAGACCTTCTCGCCCGCGTCGTTGCACTGCGGCGTCACATTGGTGATCGCGGCAACGACGTCGACGGCGCGCGCGTCGCGGCTCGTTGCGGGGTCGAACAAGGTCACGTCGCCGGTGTGCAACGGCACGGCGACCGCCGGGCAGGTGCTGCGCGTCGCGGTGATGCCGACGCCGCCGGCGAGGTCGATTTCATTATCCTTCGCGCAGCCCGCCACCGTCGCCATGGCTGCCGTGCCGCACAGCACGGTCAGGAACTTACGCGACGGAAACGAAATGGGCATCATGACAATCGAACTTTCCAAACTGGCGCACAAACAGGTGCCGGGACAGATGATCCCGCTTCATGCGCGCCGCTTCTTATCGGTGCGATGAACGCGGCGCAACAAAGAGAACGACAAAGCGAACCGGGACGAAGCGGCTTTACCCGGCAGGACTTGCTGCGCTAGAGCGCGCGCATCATGAATGCTCCCCATCCGATGGCCCGCGTGCAAGGAAGCGAAGCGGCAGAACTGCGGGTTTTGATTGCAGCGCCGCGCGGCTTTTGCGCCGGCGTCGATCGCGCGATCCGCATCGTCGAACTCGCGCTGCAGAAATATGGCGGGCCGGTCTATGTCCGCCACGAGATCGTCCACAACCGCTATGTCGTGGATTCCCTCAAAGCGAAGGGCGCGGTTTTCGTCGAATCGCTCGATCAGGTCCCCGATGGCGTGCCAGTCGTGTTCAGCGCGCACGGCGTACCCAAGGCGGTGCCCGCGAAAGCCGAGATGCGCGGACTCGACTATATCGACGCAACCTGCCCGCTGGTGTCGAAGGTGCACCGGCAAGCCGAACGGGCGCACGAGAGCGGACGGCACATCATTTTTGTCGGCCACGCGGGCCATCCCGAGGTTATCGGTACGGTCGGACAATTGCCCGATGGCGCAATGACGCTGGTGGAATCGGTCGACGATGTCGCGGCGCTCGCGCCGCCCGATCCCGAGATGCTCTCTTTCCTGACGCAGACGACTTTGTCGGTCGACGATACACGCGACATCATCACTGCGTTGCAGCATCGCTTTCCGGCGATCAGCGGCCCGCGAGGCGAGGATATCTGCTATGCCACGTCGAACCGCCAGGACGCGGTGAAGGCGATTGCGGGCGAATGCGACCGCATGATCGTGATCGGCGCCCCCAACAGTTCGAACAGCCTGCGCCTCGTCGAGGTCGCCGAGCGGCTCGGCACGCCCGCCCATCTCGTCCAGCGCGGGACCGATATTGACCCCGAGTGGCTGCATGATATCGCGACGCTGGGCATCACCGCCGGCGCCAGCGCGCCCGAAACGCTGGTTCGCGAGGTCATTGACGCCGTGGCGGCGGTGCGCCCGATTGCGGAGGAGGTCGTGGTCACCGCGGAAGAACATATGGTCTTCAAGCTGCCGCGCGGGCTCGAAGCGGTATAGGGTCAAAGTCCGTGCATGACGCAGCCGAGGTTTGAAGCGATTTTGTTCAGGGCAAGGAAGCGAGACGCAGGCATATGAATATATTCCAAGGCTCGCTGACGCAGCCATGGACAAAATCGGTCAAATCCCGAAGGGACGTCGAAATGGCTTCGATCTCGTCCCCGCGCGGCCTTGCCGATGGAACCACCATCTGCGGCGGCCACCCGAAGCCGATATCTTCGCCATTTCGACGCCTCGGCCGCGTCATGCACGGACTTTGACCCTGCGATGGCAGTCTATACGCACGTCGAGCCCGACGACCTTGCCGCGCTGGTCGCCCGATACGACATCGGAACGGTCGTGTCGTGCAAGGGCATCGCCGAAGGCGTCGAAAACAGCAACTTCCTGCTGGAAACCACTGGCGGGCGATTCATCCTGACGCTCTATGAAAAACGCGTCAGCGAAGGTGATCTGCCTTTTTTCGTCGACCTGCTCGATCATCTTGCCAACCGGAATTGCCCCGTCCCGGCGATGGTTCGTGATCGCGGGGGCGTCGCGATCCAGCAGATTTCGGGTCGCGCGGCGTGCGTCATCCAGTTCCTGCAAGGCATTTCGCTCACGCAGCCGACACCCGCGCAGTGCGAAGCCGCCGGCGCGGCGCTCGGCGCGATGCATCGGGCGCTCGAGGATTATGATGGCGGCCGCGAGAACAGCATGGGTCATCGCCATTGGCGCAGCGTTGCCGAAGCGGCGGGATATCTCGATGCCGTCCTCCCCGGGCTGCAGGCGACCGTCGACGATGAACTCGCTTACCTCGATGCACATTGGCCGACCGGCTTGCCGATGCACGTCATCCACGCAGACCTGTTCCCCGACAACGTGCTGATGCTCGGCGACCGCGTCACCGGCCTCATCGACTTCTATTTCGCTGCAAGCGACTTTCGCGCCTATGACCTCGTTATCACGCACGCCTCCTGGGCTTTTTCCGCCGACGGGAAATATTGCGACCCGGCGCGCGCCACGGCGCTGATGCGCGGCTATGCACGCGAAATCAAACTGTCGGATGCCGAACTCGCTATCCTGCCCCTTCTGGCGCGCGGCGCCTCGTTACGCTTCCTGCTGACGCGCGCCCACGACTGGATACACACGCCCGCCGATGCGCTCGTCACGCGCAAGGACCCTTCGCCCTTTCTCGCCCGTCTCCAGCGCTACAGCGCGCCCGATGCGGCCGACCTGTTTCCGCTCGCATGACGGACACAGGCAAGACGGTCGTCGTAGCGACCGATGGCGCATGCAAGGGCAACCCGGGCCCCGGGGGCTGGGGCGCCGTGCTGCGCTGGGGCGATGTCGTGAAGACGCTGTCGGGCGGCGAAGCCGAAACGACGAACAACCGTATGGAACTCATGGCCGCGATCGAGGCGCTCGCGGCGCTCAAGCGGCCCTGCAATGTCGAACTGTCGACCGACAGCGTCTATGTGCGCGACGGCATTACCAAATGGATTTTCGGCTGGCAGAAGAACGGCTGGAAAACCGCGGCGAAAAAGCCGGTCGCCAACGCCGACCTCTGGCAGCGGCTGATCAAGGAAAATGCCCGGCACAAGGTCGAGTGGATATGGGTGAAGGGTCATGCAGGGCATGGCGACAACGAGCTGGCCGACCAGCTCGCAAGCGACGCGGCGCTGGAAGTCGCGCGGGCACGCAGGGCGCCCGCGCGCTAGAATTCATTCCGCCTCGCGGACTTCGGCGCCGGGACCGTTTTTCAGGATGGAATCGATCGCATTTTTGGCGGAGGCCTTGCTGCTATAGCCTTCGGTCCAGAAGATCGTCTCGCTATTATATTTGAAATAGGCGACAAATTCGCCGGCCTTGTTCTTCTTGATCTCGAAATAATGGGCCATGCGGTCCTCCACTGGTGGGGCCGCGCCGGGGGTGGCACGGTCAAACATATGTTAATCCAGCCATTTCATCGCGCAAGCGTCGATATCAGGCGAACCGCGCCGGGGAATAGGCTGCGGGATCGACAAGGCCAATGGCGCCGCCCGGCATCGGCGCGCCGAGCTGGGCCGCGAGCAGCCCGGCGATTGCCGGGGCCGTCTGGATGCCGAAACCGCCCTGCCCTGCGCACCAGATAAAGGCGGCCTCGTGCCGGTCGGCGCCGACGACCGGAAGGCGATCGGGCGCAAAGCTGCGCAGCCCGGCCCATTTCCGGTCGACCGCGGCGACCGGCCAGTCGACCACCGATTGCAGCCGCTCGATCGCGATGGCGATGTCGAGTTCATCCGGCGCCGCGTCATGGGGTTCGGTCGGCGTTTCGTCATGCGGGCTGAGCCAGATCCGCCCCTCGCTCTCGCCCTTGAAATAGAAATCACCGCCAACATGGATGACAAGCGGAAGATCGGCGGGAACCGGTACGCCGAGCCGCACCTGAAGCACGGTCCGGCGATAGGGCTGGATGCCGATCGGCGCGATGCCGCAGGCGGCCGCCACCTGATCGGCCCACGCACCCGCGGCATTGACGATAAGCGTCGCATGGACCGTGTCATCGCCAAGCTGCGCATCCCAACCGCCCGCGACGCGCCGCGCGCTGCGAAGCGGTGCGCGGGTGACCAGCACCGTACCCGCACGCTTCGCCGCGCGGAGATAGGCGGCGTGAAGCCTGCCGACATCGATGTCGCGGCACGCGGCTTCATAGGCGGCTTCGTTCCATTCGGGGCGGAGGCCGGGAATCCTCGCAGTCACGGCATCGCCCGACATTCGTTCGACGTCCACCCCCTTCGCGGTAAATTCGGCCACGAAAGCATCGACTGCGAGGGTTTCCGACCATCGGCCGATCGTCAATGCCGTACGAGGCGACAGGAAACCGCGATCGGACAGATCGGGCGGCGGATTGCCCAGCGTCATTTGCGAAGCGAAGGTCAGCGGCTGAACCCCTGCCCCGCCATAGCTTTCGTGCCAGAAGGCCGCCGACCGGCCTGTCGCATGATAGCCGGGCAGTTCTTCCGCCTCGACCAGCATGACGCGGCGCCACGGAGCGAGCGCGGCGGCCAGACTTGCGCCGGCGATACCCGCACCGACAATGAGCACGTCGATGGCGGAGGGCGGCGCGTCGGTCATGCCCTGCCGCATATCCATTGAACCACGGAAAGCAAGCCCGCGTGCCGGGGAACATGGTTACTCTTTGGTAAGCCATGTCGGGTAGATGAAGATCGATGGAAAGCGCCACGATCATGCTCGGCCTGATGGCCATTCTCGGCCTGCTGATGGTCGTCGCAGCAATCAGCGACATCAGGTCGCGGACTATTTCCAACGAGCTCAACGCGGCGATGGCCTTGCTCGCGATCCCGTTCTGGATCGCCGGCGGCGTGTCGCTGTGGCCCGACGTGCCGATCCAGTTCGGCGCGGCATTCGCCGTCTTCCTGGTTTTCGCCGGGCTGTTTGCCGTCGGCGCCATGGGAGGCGGCGATGTCAAGATGATCGGCGCCGTGATGCTCTGGATTCCACTTCCGCTGTTCCTGCCGATGCTCACGATCATGGCGATCGGCGGCGGCATCCTGTCGGCGATGATGCTTATCCATATGAAATTGCGCCCTTCGGACGAGCCGGTCGAGGTACCCTATGGGGTCGCTATCGCCGCTGCGGGCCTTTGGGCGCTTCACCAACACTATCTTAACCAGTTTCAGGTTATCGGATGACCTGAGGGAAAAGCACGACCGTCTCTGGTGGGTGCAGGAGGGCGAAAACTCGTCATGGATACGCGAAAGATTATGCTGATCGTCGGCGCGCTGGTGATCGCCATCGGCGCGGCGTTCGGGGTTAATCAGATGATGCGCGGAGCCGCAGCTCCGCCGGCCCGTGCTGCAGCGGCCCCGGAGATCACCGGCCCGTCGATCCTCGTCGCGACGCGGCCGTTGCCCGTCGGAACGATCATTGGTCCCGACAGCTTCCGGTTTCAGCCATGGCCCAAGGAACTGGTCGATCAGGCCTATTTCCTCAAGGACAAGACCGACGTGAACACGCTGGTCGGCACGGTTGTCCGCCATCCGATCACCGCCGGCCAGCCGCTGACGCAGGGTGCGCTCGTGCATCCGGACGATCGCGGCTTCCTGGCTGCGGCGCTCGGCCCGGGGATGCGCGCCGTCACGGTCAAGGTGTCGCAGGAACAGGGTGTCGCCGGCTTCGTTTTCCCCGGCGACCGCGTCGACGTGATGCTGGCACAGCGCATCGCGATCGATTCCGAAAATTCGACCTATCCGGACAAGGAATTGTTCACCGCCGAAACGATCGTCCGCAACGTGCGGGTGCTCGCGACCGATCAGCGCTTCAACGCCGAAGATGAAACCGGCAAGACCCCGGTTCGCACCTTTGGCTCGGTGACGCTCGAAGCAACGCCGGAGATCGCCGAGAAGATCGCTGTCGCACAGGATATGGGCAAATTGTCGCTCGCGCTGCGTCCGCTGGCCGAAAGCGCCGGTGAACTCGATGCCGCGATCGCGTCGGGCGCGGTCGATGTACCGGCAGGCGGCGGTGCCGCCGCAGAAAAGAAGATGCTGGCCGAAGCCGCCGCGCGCCCGGTGGCGAGCCGTTCGTCGGCGACCACCGGCGGCGACGTATCGCGCTTCTGGATCCCCGTGCGCGGCCGCGTGACGTCGCCGGACGTCTCCGAGCCTTCCAGCTCCGCGGTGCTGATGATGAACATCTCGCCGCCGGCCGCCAGGGACGACACGCCGCGGCTGCCGAAGTTGCGCGACAGGAGCAGCGAA
>CBJKNR010000190.1:0-6983 GCA_966417555.1 uncultured Sphingopyxis sp. | reverse complement strand
GAAGCAGGAGCACGAGCGGGTTGGCGAAGGCAAGGGTACGAAGCATGATCTGTCCTTTCGTGCGGCAATGAAAGGTGCTGCTCCATGCGACCCTCATGGGATGACGACGATCCCCTTCCTGGGGTTGGCCTGTCCCGAGAGCATCTCCCGATAGGCGGCGAGCGCCGCGTCGCCGCCGCTGCGTTTATCGACCGAAGTCAGCCGCGGCGCAACGTCCATGAAGGCGAGCCAAGCTTCGGCGATCTTCTGCCCGAACGCCGCCCCGCCCCAATCGGCGATGCGCTTCTGGCTGCGGCCCGGCGCGAAAAAGCCCTGCCGTTCGGGGCCGGGCAGTCCTTCGCCATCGGTTTGCGAATCCCAATGCGATTTGCCGACGACGATCGAGGCCTTGAGATTGCTTCCGAAATGGCTGTGCACGCTGCGCGTCACCGCGCCGTTGCCCGCCATGTCGACGAGCGCAGCGGGCGTTGCGGCGTTGAGCGTCATGATCTGGTCATAGCTGATGACGCGGTCGTAGATGCCCTGTGCGGCGAGCGCGTCGACATTGGCGGCGCTGGTCAACCCCACGCTTTCGGGCCGCGGCTCGGGCCGCTGCCTGATCGAAAAGCCGAGCCCGATCGCGGTCTTGCTCGACGCGCTCGCGATCAGGATCTGGCTCGCACCATAATCGCCCTCATCCTCGAACTGGTCGGCGATCAGCCAGCCGGTGAGGAAAAGCGGGCGGAAGACCGGCCAATAGTCGTGATCGGTGGCTCGATAGCCGTCGAGCGCCTCTATCCGCTGGTAATGGTTGTAGATCGGGGGCAGAGTGGTTCGGCGCGGCGTCACGTCGGTGAAGCCGCCGGGCCCGACCTTGCCCACCGTCAGCACTGCATCGCTCGCCATCGGATAATAGCCATAGAAACGGTCACCGGTCGCGATGCCCTCGGCAGCGCTTTCGGTTACCGTTGCGAAGCCCCACACCGGCAGCCGGCCGGGTTCGCCGCGCTCGGCGAAGAAGTCCCAATAGCCTTGGTCGTTGCCGCACAGCCCGGCGGGTTGGCCGAACACCGCATAGGTGATGTTGTTCGCGGTCATCGCATAGCTGTCGAGGTGCACGCGCACCTGTCCGGGCGCGAGCGGCGCATCGGAATCGCCAACCAATTTGGCCTGCGTGATATCGTCGCGATCGATGTCGATCGCCCAGCGTGCTGCGCTCATTGTTCGGACCCCTCCGATTGGCTTGCCCGCGGCCGCGGGATGGCCGATAGTCATACAGATGGCACCGTCCCTGACAATCGCGGTCAAACGCATCCACGAACCGGCTGGTCCCGGCGACGGGACGCGCTTCCTCGTCGACCGGCTGTGGCCGCGCGGCGTGTCGAAGGAGAAGGCCGCGCTCGCGGCGTGGCTGAAGCCGCTGTCGCCGAGCGACGGGCTGCGCAAGCAGTTCCACGGCGAGACCGCCGAATCGGACGAAGCATGGGACGCTTTCCGCCGCGACTATTTCGCCGAGCTCGATGCGGGCGGCGAGGAGGTGAAGGCCGCACTCTTCACGCTCGACGCCGCGGCGCGGGCGGGACCGGTGACCTTGCTTTATGCCGCGAAGAGCGAGGAGCGGAACAATGCCGTCGCGCTGCGTGAGTGGTTGGAGCGGAGCTGAAATTCACACTTCGTCATTGCGACCCCGGCGAAAGCCGGGGGAAGCAATCCAGAGCGGTTTTACGCACGCCCTGGATTGCCGCGTCGCCTTCGGCTCCTCGCAATGACGAAGCTCTTGGACCTAACCCACTGCCGTCCCCAATAGCGATCCGATCGCGATCGTCACTGCCATTGCCATCGCACCCCAGAAGGTCACGCGAACGACCGGGCGCAGCATTGGCGCATTGCCCGCCCACGCCCCGAGCGCGCCGAGGATGGCGAGGAAGACGAGCGAGGCGCCCGATACCGTGAAAGGCAATGTATCGCCCTTGTCGACCAGCACCGTCGCGAGCGGCAGCGCCGCGCCGGTCGCGAAGCTCGCTGCCGAAGCCGCTGCCGCCTGCACCGGCCGCGCCGCCATCGCGTCGGTCATGCCGAGCTCGTCGCGCAGATGCGTGTCGAGCGCGTCATGCGCGGTGAGCTGCACCGCGACCTGTTCGGCGAGCGCGCGGTCGAGCCCGCGCTCCTGATAGATTTGCGTCAGCTCCTCGAGCTCGAACTCTGGGTCGGCGGCGAGATGGCGCTTCTCCAGCTCGACATCGGCCTTCTCCGCGTCGCCCTGCGAGCTCACCGAAACATATTCGCCTGCCGCCATCGACATCGCCCCCGCGACGAGCCCCGCGCTGCCGGTGATCAGGATCGATGCCTCCGATGCGCCGGAGGCCGCGACCCCCGCGATCAGGCTCGCGGTCGATACGATCCCGTCGTTGGCGCCGAGGATCGCGGCGCGCAGCCAGCCGATCCGCGTGACGGCATGGGTTTCCTCGTGCATTTGCGGCGCTCCCTGTTGGGGAGGCGCCACGACCGTTAGCGGGCGCGCTCCGACTTCAGCCCTGCTGCCGCGATCCCCGCAGCGGCGCAAGCGGCATCGTCGGCGGGTGCCTCGCCCGATGCGCCGACCCCGCCCAATCGCGTGCGTCCGTCGGCGGCGAATATCGGCACGCCGCCCGGCACGGTGACGACATGCGGCGCACCGGCGAAGCCCGGCGTGCCCTTTGTTGCTTCCTCCATCCCGCTCGTCGCAAAGCCCCACGCCGCGACCGCGCGCGCCTTTTCGAGCGAAAAGTCCATCATGCCGAACGCATTGCCGTCCATCCGCCATGTCGCGACCGGGTGCCCCCCGAGATCGACGACCGCGATTGCATGGCTCTGTCCCTTGGCGCGCGCGTGCGCCGCGCAGCCCTTGACGATCGCGTCGGCCTGTTCGGCGCTCATCTGCGCGCTTGCCGGCACGGCGATCAGCAGCGCCGCTACCAAGATCATTCTCATCCTCGCCCTCCCATCCGGGCGCGGGGTCAGTACTGCAGTTGCAGCCCCGGTCTGGCCCAGCGCGTCTTCACGAGCCGGCCCGTCCCCGACAGGGTGATATAGGCATCCTGCCGGTCGGGCCCGCCGAAGGCGATGTTGGTGGTGAAGATATCGTCGGTCGCGACAAATTCGACGAGTACGCCATCGGGGCCGACGACCGAAATGCCGCACTCGCCGATCGTTGCGACGCAGATATTGCCGTTCGCCTCCATCGCGAGGCTGTCGAAGAATTTATAGCCCGCCGGGCGATAGAGCGGGATGCCGGAACCGCCGGGGCCCGCGCTGTCGTCGACCTTGCCGGGGGCGACGATGTTGAACTGCGTCAGGCGGCAGGTGTAGGTCTCGGCAGCATAGAGCCTGGTCCCGTCGGGCGACAGGCCAATGCCGTTCGGATTATAGCTCGGGAAGATCACTTCCTCGATAAAGCTGCCGTCGGCCTTGGCATAGAAGATGCCGACGATGTCGTGGCAACGCGCGGCATAATCGACCTTGCCGTGATCGGTGAACCAGAAGCCGCCGTGCGCGTCGAACATCAGGTCGTTGGGGCCGCGCAGGGTCACGCCATGGTCGCCCGACTTGTAGAGGACTTCGACAGTGCCCGTTTCGATATCGATGCGCTCGATCCGCCCGCCCGAATAATCGTCGGCGATGCCGTGCGGCGCGAGATAGCCGTTCGATTCGACATAGTTGAACCCGCCATTGTTGCAGCAATAAAGCTTGCCGTCGGGACCGATCGCGAGGCCGTTGGGGCCGCCGCCGGGGGTCGCGATGACCTCTTTCTTCCCGCCGGGCCAGCAGCGCGTGATCCGCTTCGCCTCGATCTCGACGACGATGACGCTGCCGTCGTCCATCACCACCGGCGCCTCGGGAAAGCGCAATCCGTCGGCGATCAGTTCAAACTCGGCCATAGCCTCTCCCTTGCTCTTGCGTGCGTCCTATGCTTTGCGGCCAATAGGGCACAGACCGGCGAATTGCACAATCGAGGTTTGAAGCGATTTTGTTCAGGGCAAGGAAGCGAGGCGCAGGCATATGAATATATTCCAAGGCGCGCTGACGCGGCCATGGACAAAATCGGTCAAATCCCGAAGGGACGTCGAAATGGCTTCGATCCCGTCCCCGCGCGGCCTTGCTGATGAAACCATCATCCGCGGCGGCCACGCAAGCCCGATATCTTCGCCATTTCGACGCCTCGATTGCGCAATTCGCCGGCCTGTGCCCTGATGCCCGTTCGCACGCTCTTCGCCACAAATTTCTACGAGGCCGACATCGGCACGCCCGACCTGCTCGAAGAGCTCGAGGAAAGCTGCCGCCTGTTCGCCGAGGAGGATGGTGCGGGGCGGCGCTGGAGCCGCGAGCATGGTTACAAGGGCTATACGAGCTATGCGAGCCTCGGCGATCTGCCCGAACGCGATCCCGCCTTTTACGATCTCAAGCGCCTGCTCGACAAGCAAGTCAAAGCCTTCGCCAAAGTCTGCCATTTCGATCTCGCCAGGCCGCTGAAGCTCGACAGCCTGTGGGTCAACATATTGAAGCCCGGCGGCACGCACAGCGGCCATATCCACCCGCACAGCATCGTGTCGGGGACCTTCTACGTTGCCGTCCCGCCGGGCTCGGGCGCGCTCAAGCTCGAGGACCCGCGCCTCGCGATGCTGATGGCGGCGCCCGGCCGCACCGACGATGCACCCGAGCATCTCCATCCGTTCATCTATGCCGAACCTGCTGCAGGCCGCGTCTTCCTTTGGGAAAGCTGGCTGCGCCACGAAGTCATGCCGCATTCGGGCAAGGGCGAACGGATCAGCATCAGCTTTAACTATCGGTGAGCGTGACTATATCCTCATCGTCATTGCGAGGAGCCGAAGGCGACGCGGCAATCCAGAGCGCGCGTAAACCGCCCTGGATTGCTTCGCTTCGCTCGCAATGACGAAGCTCTAGAATGAAAGTCCTTCCATGACCGCGACCTACGACGCCGACCTCCAGCTCTTCATCAACGGTGCCTGGCGGAGCGGCGAGGGGCGCGATGAGCGGCCGGTGTTCAACCCCGCGACGGCGGGCACCATCGCCGAACTGCCAGTGGCGACCGCGGCCGATCTCGACGAAGCGCTGGCTGCGGCGGAGCGCGGCTGGCCCGTCTGGCGCGCGAAGACTCCCGACGAGCGCGCCGCGCTGATGCACAAGGCTGCGGGTATCATCCGCGAACGCGTCGAGCATATCGCGACCCTCCTGACGCTCGAACAGGGCAAGCCGATCGGCGAGGCGCGCGGCGAGGTGCTGTCGGCGGCGGGGCTGTTCGACTATTTCGCCGAGCAGGGCAAACGCATCGAGGGCCGCGTGCTCCAGCGTCCGCTCGGCCAGCGCGCAATGGTCACCAGGCATCCCGTCGGCCCCGTCGCGGGCTTCAGCCCTTGGAACTTCCCGGTCAATCTGATGGTCAAGAAGATCGCCCCCGCGCTCGCCGCGGGCTGCGTCGTGATCGCGAAAGCGCCTGAGGAAACCCCGGGCTGCACCAGCGCGATCATGCGCTGCATCGCCGATGCCGGCATTCCGGGCGACGCCGTCCAGCTCGTCTATGGCGATCCCGACATGATCAGCCGGCATCTGCTCGGTAGCCCGGTGATCCGCAAGGTCAGCTTCACCGGCTCGACCGCGGTCGGCAAGCATCTGATGAAGCTCGCCGCCGATGGCGTGAAGCGGATCACGATGGAGCTCGGCGGTCACGCGCCGGTGCTGATCTTCGACGATTGCGACCTCGAGGCGACGCTCGACAAGGTCGTGTGGCAGAAGTTCCGCAACGCGGGACAAGTCTGCATCTCGCCGACGCGCTTCTATGTCCAGCAGGGCATCTACGACGCCTTCGTGAAGGGCTTCGCCGAACGCACCGCCAAGGTGAAAATCGGTAGCGGGCTCGACGCCGACACCCAGATGGGCCCACTCGCCAACGCGCGCCGCATTCCGGCGCTCGAAGCCTTGGTCGCCGATGCCAAGGCCAAGGGCGCGCGCGTCATCGCGGGCGGCGAGGCGACGGGTGACGGCTATTTCTTCCAGCCGACCGCGATCGCCGACGTGCCGGTCGAGGCCGACGCGATGAACAACGAGCCCTTCGGCCCGATGGCGCTGATCCGGCCGTTCGGCACCGAGGAGGAGGCGCTGGAGCAGGCGAACCGGCTACCCTACGGGCTCGCGGCCTTCGCCTTCACCGAGAATGGCCGGCGCATCAACCGCATCGCCGACAGCATCGAAAGCGGGATGGTCGGGGTGAACAGCTTCGTCATCTCGGCGCTCGACACGCCGTTCGGCGGGATCAAGGAATCGGGTTTCGGCAGCGAGAGCGGGCCCGAGGGGCTCGACGGCTATCTCGTCACCAAGGCGGTGCATATCTATTGAGCCGCCAATAAACTGGCGCGTCCCCGCGAAGGCCGGGACCCATCTCCAGACGGTTCGAACCGGCGCCGATAGGTGATGGGCCCCCGCCTTCGCGGGGGCACACGAATGGTATCAATCCCGCTCCAGCGCCACGAAATCGCGTTCCATCGGCGCCAGATGCGCGCCGCCGTCGACGAAGATCGTCTGCCCGGTCACCGCCTCGGCGCGCGCGAAATACACGACCGCATCGGCAATCTGCCCCGGCGTCGGCAGCGCGCCGAGCGGCATCCGCCGCGCCAGTCGTTCGACCTGTGCCGCCGAATAATCCTCGGTCGCCATCGTCAGCCCCGGCGCGACGGCGTTCACCCGGGCGCGACCACCGAAAGCGACGGCGAGCGTCTGCGTCGCCTGCCACAGCGCCGATTTCGACAGGCTGTACGCGATCTGGTCGGGCACCGGATGGGCGACGCGCTGGTCGACGATATTGACGATGGCGGGGCGCTTGTCCCCGCTCGCAGTGACGAGCGCCTTTGCCAGCATCACCGGCGCCGACGGATTGACCTGCATCATCTCGGCCAGCGCCGCGGCGGACAGGTCGGCCCATTCGCCCTCGGCGAACAGCGCGGCATTGTTGA
>CBJKNR010000189.1:0-7027 GCA_966417555.1 uncultured Sphingopyxis sp. | reverse complement strand
GCGTCATGAAGCGGCCGGCGTCGTCACGGCTGATGCCGATCGTCGTCTGGGTCAGGTCGTTGGTGCCGAAGCTGAAGAATTCTGCCGCTTGGGCAATCTCGCCCGCCATCAGCGCGGCGCGCGGCAGTTCGATCATCGTGCCGACCAGATAGGCGATCTCGCGGCCCTTTTCGGCGAACACCGCCTTCGCAGCCGTGTCGACGACCGCCTTCATCAGGTCGAACTCGCGCCGCGTCGCAACGAGCGGGATCATCACCTCGGGGATCGGCGCCGCGCCGGTTTCGGCGGCGACGTCGCACGCCGCCTCGAAGATCGCGCGCGCCTGCATCTCGTAGATTTCAGGATAGGTGACGCCCAGACGGCAGCCGCGATGGCCGAGCATCGGGTTGAACTCGTGCAGTTCGTTCGCGCGCGCCTTCAGCGCCTCGATGCCCACCCCCGCGGCTGCGGCGACATCGGCGAAATCCTCCTCGCGCGTCGGCAGGAATTCGTGGAGCGGCGGGTCGAGCAGGCGGATCGTCACCGGCAGCCCCGCCATCACGCCGAAAATCGCGGCAAAGTCGCCGCGCTGCTCGGGAAGCAGCTTGGCGAGCGCGGCGCGGCGGCCGTCCTCGCTGTCGGCGAGGATCATCTCGCGCACTGCGGTGATCCGCGCGGCGTCGAAGAACATATGTTCGGTGCGGCACAGCCCGATGCCCTCGGCACCAAAATCGCGCGCGACCTGCGCATCCTGCGGCGTCTCGGCGTTGGTGCGCACTTTCATGCGGCGCACCTTGTCGGCCCATGCCATCAAGGTTCCGAAATCGCCGACCAGCTCGGGTAGCAGCGTCGGGACCTCGCCCGCCATCACCTCGCCGGTCGAGCCGTCGAGGGTGAGGATGTCGCCTTCGCGGAGTTCACGGCCGCCGACGCGCAACACCCGCGCCGCGCCGTCGATCGAGAGCCCGCCTGCGCCCGAGACGCACGGGCGGCCCATGCCGCGCGCGACGACCGCCGCGTGGCTGGTCATCCCGCCACGCGCAGTCAAAATGCCCTTGGCGGCGTGCATGCCGTGGATGTCCTCGGGGCTGGTCTCGACGCGGACGAGGATCACCGCCTCGCCCATCGCCGCGGCTTTCTCGGCGCTGTCGGCGTCGAACATGATCTTGCCCGACGCGGCGCCGGGGCTCGCGGGAAGCCCCTTGGTCAGCACGTCGCGCGGCGCGTTGGGGTCGAGCGTCGGGTGGAGCAGCTGGTCGAGCGCACCCGGATCGACGCGGCCGACGGCCTCCTCTTCCGAGATCAGCCCCTCGGCCGCCATTTCGACCGCGATACGCAGCGCCGCCTTGGCGGTGCGCTTGCCCGAACGGGTTTGCAGCATCCACAGCTTGCCGCGCTCGACGGTGAACTCGATGTCCTGCATGTCGCGATAATGCGTCTCGAGCGTGTCGAAGACGCGGCCGAGTTCGCCGAAGGTCTCGGGCATCGCCTCTTCCATCGACAGCGGCTTGGCGCCCGCCTTTTCGCGCGCGACCTTCGTCAGATACTGCGGCGTGCGGATGCCTGCGACGACGTCCTCGCCCTGCGCGTTGATCAGCCATTCGCCGTACCAGGCGCGCTCGCCCGTCGCGGGGTCGCGAGTGAAGGCGACACCCGTTGCCGAAGTGTCGCCCATATTGCCGAACACCATCGCCTGCACATTGACCGCGGTGCCCCATTCGCCGGGGATGCTGTTCAGGCGGCGATAGACCTTTGCGCGGTCGCTTTCCCAGCTCGCGAAGACGGCACCGACCGCGCCCCAGAGCTGGTCGCCCGGTTCCTGCGGGAAGGGGGCGCCGGTCTCGCGCTCGACGATCGCCTGATAGTCCTTGACCAGCGCCTGCCAGTCTTCAGCCGACATCTCGGTGTCGAGGTAGAAACCCCTGTCTTCCTTCGCGATTTCCAGCGCTTCCTCGAACTCGGCATGGTCGAGCCCCATGACGACGTCGGCGTACATCTGGACGAAGCGGCGATAGCTGTCCCACGCGAAGCGCGGGTCACCCGAGGCTTGCGCGAGGCCGACGACGGTCCTGTCGTTGAGTCCGAGGTTGAGGACGGTGTCCATCATCCCCGGCATCGACACGCGCGCGCCCGAGCGGACCGACACGAGCAAGGGGTCGGCGGCATCACCGAAGCGCTTGCCCGTGATCCCCTCGATATGCGCGATGCCCGCGGCGACCTCTTCGACAAGGCCCGCAGGGAACTGTTCGCCGTTCGTATAATAAGCGGTGCAGACGTCGGTCGTGATCGTAAAGCCCGGGGGGACCGGCAGGCCGATCGAGGCCATTTCGGCAAGGTTCGACCCCTTGCCGCCCAGCAATTCCTTCGAACGCTCGGCCGTCGTGGCCGCGCCGCCGAACAAATGCACCATCTTCGTCATCATATGCTCCTGCTGCCCCGGGGAGGAGGTTGGCGGGGAAATAGGATCGATCCGCAACCGGGTCGACTCAGTTTTGCTTTGACGGTGTCAGGCTGGCCTGCCTCCGTGACGGATCTGCCAGTGATCGAAAATCGCCTGTCCCGCGCTGCCACCGAAAGTCAGGATCGGCACGTCGCGACGAAAGCCGAGCGACCAGGCCTTGATCCACAGCGTCTTGCGCGGTTCGATCGACGCGATCTGCTCCCAGCCGATGTGCAGCGGCGGATGAAACAGGCGAAAGAAGACAGGCGGGCGAAGATAGATGCCGCGCTGGTCGAGCCAGACATTCATCGCATTCTTGTAGCTGACCCCGCCGGGAGAACTCCCGATGACCATCGTCGCCCACGAAAAGCGCCGCGCGTCGGCGGGGATCGGGCGATCCCATGCAAAGGCGGGCAGATATTTCGACCACCCCACGAACGACAGGATGCGCGTGACGAGCAGCCACATCGCGACGAAGAACAGCGGAAAGCCGACCGCAAGGATCCAGACGAGATGCGTTTCGTTCATGGCACCCCTTCCCGCGCGCCGCCGCGCCTATCCCTCGATCTTCGAAAAATCGGCGACGCCGTGCACCGCGCCGGTGAAGCGCGCGAGCAGGCCGAGGCGATACGCGCGCACGGCGGCGTCGGGGTCGTTGACCATCACGCCCTCGAAAAAGGCATCGATCGGCGCGCGGAGCGAAGCGAGCGCGGCCATCACGTCGGTGAAGCGCTCCTCCGCGACCGCCACGGAGGCGGCGGGTTCGGCCGCGTCGAGCGCGGTGAGCAGCGCGGCGTCATGCTCCGTCATGTTCACCGGCGAAAGCCGGGGCCCATCGGCGCCATCATTCTGGGCCCCGGCTTTCGCCGGGGTACTGGTTTGTCCCGCCTGCTTCAGGATATTCGCCGCGCGCTTGTAACCGGCGAGCAGGTTGGTGCCGTCCTCGGTCGCCATAAACGCCTGCAACGCCTTCACTCGCGCGAGCAGGCGGACAAGATCGTCCTCGCCGCCGAGCGCGAACACCGCGTCGATCAGGTCGTGGCGGACACCGGCTTCGCGCTGCTGAACCTTGAGGCGGTCGGCGAAGAAGTCAGCTATTTTCCCGGCCGTTTCAGACTTTTTGCCGTCTAAGATAGCCTGAGCCTTGCTGGCATCCATCGGATAGAGATTGCCGTCACCCGCCGTTTCGAAAAGCGTTCCTCGCTTAAAAACATCAAACGAGGCATTCGAAAGTGCGCGATTGAGCTCCAATCGAAGCCCATTCGTTTGCAGGGTAGCAAGAACGCCCAAAGCCGCCCGTCGAAGCGCGAAAGGATCCTTTGATCCTGTGGGCAGCTCCCCGATGGCAAAGAATGCAGAGATAGTATCCAGCTTATCCGCCAGCGCCACAGCCACCGTCACCGGTGCGGTCGGCACGTCATCGCCCTGCCCGACCGGCTTGTAGTGATCGCGGATCGCGTCGGCGACCGCATCGGATAGGCCTTCGGCGCGGGCGTAATAGCCGCCCATCAGGCCCTGCAATTCGGGGAACTCGCCGACCATTTCGGTAACGAGATCGGCTTTCGCGAGGCGCGCAGCGAGTTCGGCCTGGTCGGCCAATTCCGTGTTCCCCGGCGAAAGCCGGGGCCCCACTGCGCCGTCGGCCCGTGCCCCCGCTTTCTCCTGGGAACACGCCCTGACGATGCCTTCCTCCACCAGCCAGCGCGCCAGCTCCGCGCCACGCTCGACTTTGTCGGCGACGGTACCGAGCTTTTCGTGGAAGGTGATGTTCGCCAGCTTCTCGGCATGCTGCGCGAGCGTCTTCTTCTGGTCCTGTTCCCAGAAGAAGCGCGCGTCCGAAAGCCGCGCTGCCAGCACCTTGCGGTTGCCCGCGACGATCTCCGCCCCGCCGTCGACCGCGTCGATGTTTGCGGTGCAGACGAAGCCGTTCGCCAGCTTCCCGTCGGCGCCGTTCACGACGAAATATTTCTGGTTCACGCGTGCGGTGAGCTGGATGACCTCGGGCGGCACTTCGAGGAAGGCTTCGTCGAAGCGGCCAAGCAGCGGCACCGGCCATTCGGTGAGTCCGGCATTCTCGATCACCAGCCCCTCGTCCTCGACGAGGCTCAGGCCCGCATCGGCGGCAGCCTTCGCGGCGCCGTCGCGGATGATCGCCTGCCGTTCCTCATGGTCGACGATGACGTGGCACGCGCGCAGCTTTTCGGCATAGTCCGATGCCGAGCCGATGGTGATCTCGCCCGGGCAGTGAAAGCGGTGGCCGCGCGTCGCGAAACCCGCGGAAATCCCGCTAACTTCACACGCAACGAGATCTTCGCCGAAGATCGCGACGATGCCCGACAGCGGGCGCACCCAGCGCAGGCTTTCGCTGCTGGCGCTTTCCTTGCCCCAGCGCATCGACTTGGGCCACGCAAAGCGGCGGACGATCGCGGGGATCGCCTCGGCGAGCACCTCGACGGTCGCGCGGCCGGGCTTGTCGATCACCGCGAAGTACACGCCATCGCGGTCTTCGAGCTGATCCTGCGTCAGGCCGGTCTTGCGCAAAAAGCCTTCGAGCGCCTGCTGCGGCGCACTGCTGCGCGGACCCTTGAGTTCCTCGCTGACCGCGGCGGTCGCTTGCGGAAGGTCGCGGGCGATCAGCGCGAGGCGGCGCGGGGTCGACCAGATGGTGAGGTCGCCCGCTTCGAGGCCCGCGGCGGCGAGCTGCGCACGGAACAGCTTTTCCAGTTCGGCACGCGCGCCGGCCTGCATCCGTGCCGGAATCTCTTCCGAGCGCAGTTCGAGAAGAAAGTCGGTCATGCCAAATCCTCCCCGCTTGCGGGGAGGGGGACCGTGCCGGAGGCATGGTGGAGGGGGCTGTCGGCCTTGCACCGCAGCAGCGCGATTACGCCGTCCATATTCTTCAGCACATCCTTTGCCGCGATGCGGACGACTTCAAACCCTTGCGTTATCATAAATGCATCGCGCACGGCGTCACGAGCGGGCGCCGTCGCGCGATCGTGCACCTCACCATCGATTGCGACGATCAGCCTTGCCGCCATTGAACAAAAGTCGGCGACATATGGACCGACCGGATGTTGGCGGCGGAATTTTACACCGAGCTTCTGCGCGCGAAGTTGTTCCCACAGAAGCACCTCGGGCAGCGTCATTTCTCGGCGGAGTTTGCGCGCGGTGTAGACCTGCGGGCGCTGCAGGCTCCGAGAGCCCCCTCCACCACGCTTCGCGCGGTCCCCCTCCCCGTTCCGGGGAGGATTTTGGGCGGCCATCACAGCGTCCACCCCGGATATTTTTCGGTCCAGCGCTCGGACTGGCTGTCGATCCACGCCTTGCAACTGCCCTTCGCGAGGTCGCGGACGCGCGCCATATAGTTCGCGCGTTCCTGCACGCTGATCACGCCGCGCGCCTGGAGCAGGTTGAAGAGGTGGCTCGCCTCGATCGCCTGGTCATAGGCCGCAAGCGGGACGTTCGCGGCGATCGCGCGTTTGCACTCCTCTTCTGCCGCCTTGAAGCCGGCAAACAGCGTGTCGGTGTCGGCAACCTCGAAATTCCATTTCGAGAATTGGCGTTCGTTTTCAAGGAACACGTCGCCATAGCTCACCGCCGCGACATCGCCGACCGCGTCCGAAAACCTGAGGTCGTACACATTGTCGACGTTCTGGATGTACATGGCGAGGCGTTCGAGCCCGTAGGTCAGCTCGCCCGCGACGGGCTTGCAGTCGAAGCCGCCCATCTGCTGGAAATATGTGAACTGGGTCACCTCCATCCCGTCGCACCAGACTTCCCAGCCCAGTCCCCACGCGCCGAGCGTCGGCGATTCCCAGTCGTCCTCGACGAAACGGATGTCGTGGAGCAGCGGATCGATGCCGATCGCGACGAGGCTCCCCAGATATTGTTCCTGCAGGTCGGCGGGCGACGGCTTCAGGATCACCTGATACTGGTAATAATGCTGCAGCCGGTTCGGGTTCTCGCCATAGCGGCCGTCGGTGGGCCGGCGGCTCGGCTGGACATAGGCGACGTTCCATGGCTCGGGGCCGAGGCTGCGCAGCGTCGTCGCGGGGTGAAAGGTGCCCGCCCCCACACGCATGTCATAGGGCTGCAGAATCGCGCAGCCGCGCGCGCTCCAATAGGCATGCAGCGTCAGGATCATGTCCTGAAAGCTTAGTGGTGTCTTGTCCGCCCCGTCGGCCACGGCCGCAATTCCTTCGCAGGTGCAAAAAATCGCCGTCGCATTGGCCCAGCGGCGGCAACGGGTCAAGCCGTTGCAACGGCCGTTCGCCCGCTGCTGTCAACTGTGCATCGCAAATTGCCAGCTTGACTTCAGTCAGCGAATCATGTCATTTAGTCAATAACACCTGACATAAAGTCAGGGATGGATGACCATCGGAATGTGCAGGTGAACAACCAGCTGAAGGTGTTGCGCGCGATGCGAAACTGGAGTCAGGCGGAGCTCGCCGACCGGCTCGATGTCTCGCGGCAGGCGGTCAATGCGATCGAAACGGGGAAATATGACCCGTCGCTGCCGCTCGCTTTCAAGCTCGCGCGGCTGTTCGAAATGCCGATCGAAGAGATATTCGATGACGGCCATCAGGGAAACGACCATGGCTGAGACTG
>CBJKNR010000188.1:0-7076 GCA_966417555.1 uncultured Sphingopyxis sp. | reverse complement strand
AATCGGTTTCACGCACCGGTGAGATCCCGGCCTGCGCCGGGATGACGATGGGGGAAAGGTCCGTTCCCGGCCGACAGCCGCCGTTTACCCCAGCCGTTCGGCGACCTTGGCCTTGAGGTCGGTCTGCGCACGCGGGCCGACCTGCGCGATGATTTCACGGGCGCAAACGGCCCCCATCGTCAGGCAGTCCCTGAGCCCCCGTCCTTCGGCGAGGCCCGCCAGAAATCCGGCCGCGAACAGGTCGCCCGCGCCGGTGGTATCGACGACGGTCTCGATCGGCTCGACGCCGACCTCGGTTCGCTCGCCGCTTTGGATCGCGAGCGCGCCGTGCTCACCGCGCGTCACGACCAGCAACGGCACCTGCGGGGCGATCTTGGCAACCGCCGCCTCGAAATCTTGCGTTTCGGCGAGCGCGCGGATCTCGACTTCGTTCGCGAAGAGGATGTCGAACAGCCCCTCGGCGATCAGCGCGCGGAAATCGGCACCGTGGCGGTCGATGATGAAGGCGTCCGACAGGGTGAAGGCGACCTTGCGGCCCGCCGCGCGCGACACGTCGATCGCGCGCCGCATCGCCGCACGCGACAGCGGCGGATCCCAGAGATAGCCTTCGAGATAGAGGATCTCCGAATCGGCGATCCATGCCTCGTCGATCATCGCCTGCTCGAGCAGGTGGCTTGCGCCGAGGAAGGTGTTCATCGTGCGCTGGCCGTCGGGGGTGACGAGGATCAGGCAGCGCGCGGTGGGCGCCCCTTCTTTCAATGCCGGCGTCTCATAGGCGACGCCGAGCGCGCGCAGGTCGTGCGTGAAGACCTGGCCGAGCTGGTCGTCGGCGACCTGCCCGATGAAGGCACAGCGTTCGCCGAGCGCCGCCATGCCCGCAAGCGTGTTCGCCGCGCTGCCGCCCGACATTTCGATCGCGGGACCCATCGCCGCGTAAAGCCGCTCGGCTTCCTCGCCGTCGATCAGCCGCATCGATCCCTTGGTCAGGCCCTCGGCCTCGATCAGCGCATCGTCGGCGCGGGCAAGAACGTCGACGATCGCATTGCCGATGGCAACAACGTCGAAACGGGCGGTGGAGTCCATGAAAAATCCTGTGATGTTTGGAAAAGCTGCGCGCGCTTTAGGGACGCGCGCGCGCCAACGCAAGCTTGAGCGCTTGACGCGGCGCGCGGTGCCGATCATCCCCGCCCCATGGCCCGTGCCGTCCACGCTTTCCTGCTCGCGCTGAGGGATCTGCCGCATCCGCGCGTGCTCCGCGTCCTCGCGCAGAGCCTCGCGCTCACCTTGCTGCTCCTCGCCGTCACCGGGGCCGCGATCCTTTTCGGCACGCGCCGGGCGCTCGCACAGTGGAAATGGCTGGACGAAGCGCAGCTCGACATGGCCGGCATCCTCATCGTCCTCCTCGTCATCGCGGGGAGCTGGCTGCTCTTCCGCGCGGTCGCGATTATCGTCATCGGCCTCTTCGCCGACGCGATCGTCGCCGATGTCGAGGGGCGCCACTATCCCGCCGCCGCGCAGCGCGCGGTCGATGTCGGCTGGCGGCAGAATATCCGCCTCGCGCTCGCATCGCTCGGCCGGCTGATCGGCGGCAACCTGCTCGCCCTGCCCGTCTATATCCTGCTGCTCGTCACCGGGATCGGCACGCCGGTCTTCGCGCTTTTCGTCAACGCGCTGCTGCTCGGCCGCGATCTCGAGGCGATGGTGCTGGCGCGCCATCCCGATCGCCCGCGCTTCGACCGCGGCGCGCGCTGGTCGCTCGGGCTGCTGTCCGCCGCAAGCTTCGTGGTGCCCGTCGCCAATTTGTTGGCGCCGATTCTGGGCGCCGCTATGGCGGTCCATATGCTGCATCTCGGCAAGGGGGACCCGAAACCATGATCGAAAACCGCCGGCTGGCCGCTATTGCCGGCCTCGCCCTGACGCTCGGCGCTTGCGCCGGTCCCGCGATTCCGCGCCCCTCGACACCCCCGCCGACCGCACAGCAACCGACGGTCGTCAAGCCGGTGCAGAATAATGCCCTCATCGGGAACAGCGCCGACGCGGTCGGCCGCATGTTCGGCAAGCCGCGCCTCGACGTCACCGAAGGCGCCGGCCGCAAGCTGCAATTCGCGGGATCGAGCTGCATCCTCGACGTCTATTTCTACCCCCCGCGCGCGGGCGCAAGCCCCGTTGCGACGCATGTCGACGCGCGCACCCCCGACGGCCGCAACGTCGAGGTCAACAGCTGCGCGCAGTCGCTCCAGCGCTAGACCGACGTCAAGGCGCCAGCTCGGCGAGCGCCCATAACGCTGCGTCGGCGACCATCGGCGACTCGTCTTTGGCAAGCTTTTCGAGTGCCGGCACAAACCCGCGGTCGCCGCTGTTCCCCGCCGCAATCGCGGCGTTGCGTACCATCCGTCCGCGGCCGATCCGCTTGATCGGCGATCCCGCGAACACCTGCCGGAACGCGGCATCGTCGAGGTCGAGCAGGTCCCCGAGCGACGGCGCCGCCAGCTCGGCGCGCGGCAGGAAGGCGCGGTGCCGGTACGCCGCGTCGGCGAACTTGTTCCACGGGCAGGCGGCGAGACAATCGTCGCAGCCATAGATGCGGTTGCCTATCCCGCGCCGCAGGCCGACCGGGATCGGGCCGTTGTGCTCGATCGTCAGGTAGGAAATGCAGCGCCGCGCATCGAGCCGGTAGGGCGCGGGAAAGGCCGCAGTCGGACACGCATCCTGACACGCCGAACAGCTGCCGCATGTGTCACGCCCAGGTTTCGACGGCGCGAGATCGAGCGTCGTGTAGATCGCGCCCAGAAACAGCCAGCTCCCATGCGCACGGCTGACGAGGTTGGTGTGCTTGCCCTGCCAGCCGAGCCCCGCCGCCGCCGACAACGGCTTTTCCATCACCGGCGCGGTATCGACGAACACCTTGACCTCGGCGTCCTTCGCTTCGGCGACCAGCCAGCGCGCGACCGCTTTCAGCGCTTTCTTGACGACGTCATGATAGTCGCCGCCCTGCGCATAGACCGAGATTCGCCCGCGGTCGGGATGCCCGGCCAGCGCGAGCGGATCGAGCGCGGGCGCATAGCTCATGCCGAGCGCAATCACCGAGCGGACCTCGGGCCACAGCCCCTTGGGCGAGCCGCGCTGCTCGGCACGGTTTTCCATCCAGATCATGTCGCCGTGCCGCCCCTCGACAAGCCACTGGTTCAGCCGCGCCGCCGTCTGCGGCGCCGCATCGGCGCGCGCGATCCCGAACGCCGCGAACCCGTGTTCGCGCGCGACCGCTTCGAGGCGTTGTTCCAGCGAAGGCAAGGCTTCCGCAACCATTGGCGCTCTATACGCGAGCCGCCTCGCCGTGCCATAGCCTGGTGAGCGGAAGATCGGGGACCGGCATTTGAACGATTTCAGCGTCGAGGCAAACGGCCTCACCAAATATTTCGGCGATTACAAGGCGGTCGACCATCTCAGCCTCGCGGTGCCGGCGGGCAGCATCTATGGCGTGCTCGGCCCCAATGGCGCGGGCAAGACGACGAGCCTGCGCATGACGCTCGGCATCATCGACCCCGACGAAGGAACGAGTCGCCTGCTCGGCGGGCACAGGCCGCAGAGCGTGCGCAGCCGCATCGGCTATCTTCCCGAGGAGCGCGGGCTTTATCCCGGCATGAAAGCGCGCGAGGCGATCGCCTTCATGGGCGCGCTGCGCGGGCTCGACTGGCGCGAGGGACGCCGCCGCGCCGCGGCCTTCATGACCGAACTCGGGCTCGAACGCGTCATCGACGCCAGGATCCGCAAGATGTCGAAGGGCATGGCGCAGATGGTCCAGCTGATCGGTTCGATCGTCCACGCCCCCGACCTCATCGTGCTCGACGAGCCTTTTTCGGGGCTCGATCCGGTCAACCAGGAGCGGCTCGAAACGCTCGTCCGGCGCGAACAGGCGCGCGGCGCGACAATCCTCTTCTCGACGCATGTCATGGCGCATGCCGAGCGGCTGTGCGACCGGATCGCGATCATCGCGCGCTCGGCGCGGCGGTTCGAGGGCAGTGTCGACGAAGCGCGCGCGCTGCTGCCGATGCAGGTGCGCTACACCCCCCGCGACGCCAGCAACCCCGCCGCGGTCGCCGCGACCCTGCCCGCCGGCGCCGAAATGCGCGGCGACGCCTGGCATTTCGCGATCGAGGACGGCGACGTCGAACCCTTGCTCGCGCGCATCACCGCGAGCGGCCATGGCGTCACCGGCCTGTCGATCAGCCGCCCGGCGCTCCACGATGCCTTCGTCCATATCGTCCGCCAGGTCGATGCGAGCTTCGACGCCGATGCCGCCGGGGACGCGATCGAGGAGGCAAGCGCATGACCCCCTTTATCCGGAACATGTTCGTGGTTGCGCGGCGCGACTTCCTCGCGATCGTCGCGACGCCGACCTTCCTGCTCTTCCTGCTCGCGCCGCTCTTCATGGTCGGCATGGGGCTCGCCGGCGGCATGGGCGCGTCGCAGCTCGCCGACAGCGCGCGCGGCAAGGGTCGCATCGTCGCGGTCGCCGAGCCCGCCGACATCGAGGCATTGCGCGCCGCCGACACCCGGCTGCGTGCCGCGATGCCGCGCGAACCCGCGCTGCTCGAGCTGCGCGTCGCCTCGCCGGCGCAGACCGACCCCGTCGCGATCGCCCGCGAAAAGGGCAGCGACACCTATGCCGTGATGAGCGGGAACCTCGCAGCCCCGCGCATCGTCGAGCGCGAGAAGGACAGCGGCGCGGGGCGCTATCTCGCCCTGCTCGCGGGCGAGGTCCGCCGCGCTGAGGTCGCCGGCGACCTGCCGCCGGTGACGCCGCGCTTCGAAAGCCTCGCGAGCGGCGGCACGAGCATCGCGGTGCAGCAGTCGCTCGGCTTCGGCGCGGTGTTCGTCATCTTCCTTTTGACCCTGCTCCTTGCCGGCCAGACGGTGAGCTCGCTCGCCGAGGAAAAGGGCAACAAGGTCATCGAGATTCTCGCCGCCGCGGTGCCGCTGGAGAGCGTTTTCCTCGGCAAGCTGCTCGGCTTCCTCGGCGTCGCGGTGCTGTTCATCGCCTTCTGGATGGGACTCGCCTTCGGCGGCGGACTGATCGCCGCGACGCAGATGGACCCCGCGGCCCTCGCCGCCGCGGGCAAGGCGGGCAAGGCCGCGACCGCCCTCGCCGCAATGCCCGCGACCGGCTGGCCCTTCTTCCTCGGCATCGGCTTCGTCTATTTCGTCATGGCCTTCCTGCTGCTCGGCGCCGTTTTCCTCGGCGTCGGGGCACAAGCCGGGACCGTGCGCGAAATCCAGATGCTCAGCCTGCCGATCACCATCTTCCAGGTCGGCATGTTCAGCCTGTGCGCCGCCGCCGCGAGCGCGCCGGGCAGCGGCCTCGCCCGTTTCGCGCAGATCTTTCCTTTCTCCTCCCCGCTCGCAATGGCGGCGCGCGCCGCGACCGACGATACGAAAGCCGTCCATCTGCTCGCGCTCGGCTGGCAGGCGCTCTGGGTCGCGCTCGTCGTCTGGATCTCGGTGCGCCTCTTCCGCGCCGGTGTGCTCGGCAGCGGCAGCGGCTGGAAATTCTGGCGACGGAAAGCGGCCTAGTGCTCCTCCCTGTGCCGAAGGCATGGGGAGGTGGCAGCGGCGCAGCCGCTGACGGAGGGGCCATAGGCGACGCCGCTGCCCCTCCACCACCGCCTGCGGCGGTGGTCCCCCTCCCCACGCCTTCGGCGCAGGGAGGAACTTGCTCGTCCCAGCCTCGTTGACAAAGCTGTAAACAGTGGCATCCTGCAACTGATCTGGCCGACGGCGGCAAGCGTCGCGGCGAGTCCCTTTTGAGGAGGAGGATGCCCGATGGCGACTGCAGCCGCGCCCCAGCCCGTCACCGACCGCTATGACATGAGCCCCGCGGCGATCTATTCGGAGGATCGCTGGCAGGCGCCCTTCGCCGAGATTCGCAAGGCGGGCGGCATCGTGAAGTGCGAGGACAGCGTCCACGGCCCCTATTGGAATATCGCGAGCCATCAGGCGATCCAGCATGTCGAGGCGCTGCCCGACATCTACAGCTCTTCATGGGAATATGGCGGGATCACCATCCTCGAACGCGACGAGGATGAGGATTTCCGCCTGCCGATGTTCATCGCGATGGATCGGCCGCAGCACACCGACCAGCGCCGCACCGTCGCCCCCGCCTTTACCCCCGCCGAAATGACGCGGCTGTCGGACGACATTCGCCGCCGCACCGGCGAGGTGCTCGACGGGCTGCCGTGGGGCGAGAGTTTCGACTGGGTCGACCGCGTGTCGATGGAGCTGACGACGCAGATGCTCGCGCTGCTGTTCGACTTCCCGTGGGAGGATCGGCGCAAGCTCACCGAATGGTCCGACTGGATGGGCGATGTGGAACTCGCGCAAAAGGTCGAGCTCAAGGAACAGCGCCGCGCGGTGCTCGAAGAGGCCTTCGTCTATTTCCAGCGACTCTGGATGGAAAAGCTCGACCAGCCGCCGACCCCCGACCTTTTGTCGATGATGCTCCACAGCGAGGCGATGAGCCACATGGACAAGTACGAGTTCATCGGCAACCTCGTGCTGCTGATCGTCGGCGGCAACGACACGACGCGCAACACCATGTCGGGGCTCGCCTATGGCCTCGACAAATTTCCCGAAGAGCGCGCGAAGCTCGAGGCCGATCCCTCGCTCATTCCCAATGCGGTGAGCGAGATCATCCGCTGGCAGACCCCGCTCGCGCACATGCGCCGCACCGCACTCGCCGATGCCGACCTCTTCGGGCACGCGATCAAGAAGGGCGACAAGCTCATCCTCTGGTATATCTCGGCGAACCGCGACGAGAACGTGTTCGACGACGGCGACGCGCTGCGGCTCGACCGCGAGAATGCGCGGCGGCATCTGTCCTTCGGCTACGGCGTCCACCGCTGCGTCGGCGCGCGCCTCGCCGAGCTGCAGCTGCGCATCCTGCTCGAGGAAATGGCGGCGCGGCGGATGCGCGTGACGGTGACGGGCGAGCCCGAACGCGTCCACGCCTGCTTCGTCCACGGCTGCCGCACGCTGCCGGTGCAAATCGGGAAATATTGACGCGCGCTTGTAACCCCGCG
>CBJKNR010000187.1:0-7105 GCA_966417555.1 uncultured Sphingopyxis sp. | reverse complement strand
TTTCGCCTGCATGTAAGCGAAGTGCAGGCCGAGGCACATATGCGCGCCGCCGCCGAAGGGCACCCACGCATATTTGTGCCGCTCGCGCGCGACTTCGGGCGCAAAGCGCATCGGGTCAAACTTCTCCGGCTCGGGCCAATGCTCCTCCATCATATGCGTATAGGCGGGGCTGACCCCGACCGACGTGCCCGCGGGAATGCGGTAACCGCCATATTCGAAATCCTTGAGTGCCCGGCGCGGGAAGCTCGGCACCGGGGGCACAAGCCGCAGCGCTTCCTTGAACGCCCATTCGGTCATTTCGAGCTGGCCGAGGCTGTTGTGCCCGACGCCCTCGCCCGCCGGCGCGACGGCGAGCATCTCCTCGCGCAGCCGGTCCTGCCATTCGGGGTTGCGCGCGAGTTGCCAGACGAGTGTCGTGATCGAGCTGGTGATCGTGTCGTGCGCCGCCATCATCAGGAAATTCATATGATCGACGATTGCCTCGACCGACATATATTCGCCGTCGTCGCCCTTCGTGCGGCAGATCTGGCTGAACATATCCTCGCCGCTGCCTTCGCGGCGCTCGGGAACCATCTTGCCGAAATAGTCGACCAGAAAGGCGCGTCCCTTGGCGCCGCGCCCCATCGCGGTGAAGGGCAAGGGCACGCGCACGACGCCGATCGACGCCTGCACCATGTCGACGAACGCCTTGTTGACCTTGTCGGCCTCGGGGCCCCAGGGAATGCCGAGAAAGCTCGTCGCGGCGAGGTCGAGCGTCAGTTCCTTGATCGCCGGATAGAATTTGAAGGTCTTGCCGCTCCACTGGCCGATACGGTCGCGGATCCCCTCGTTCAGCGAATCGGCATAGTGGCGCATCGGTTCGGGCTTGAACGCGACCGACAATATCTTGCGGTCGGCGCGGTGCTTTTCGAAATCCATCAGCATCAGGCCGCGCGGGAAGACGAGGTTGAGCACCGGCCCCCAACCCTGTTCGGACGAGAAAATCTTTTCGCGGTCGAACATGACGAGCTCGTTCGCCTCGGGCCCGTGGAGCGCAACGCTTCGCCCGCCGAAGCTGTTGTTGCGATAGACACGGCCATATCTGGCGACCATGCGGCGGGTGAAGGCGGGATAGTCGCGAAGCTGTTCGAGCGTGTTGCCGAGCACGGGCATGCCGTCCTCGCCCGGGATATGGTCGAGCGTGCTGCCCGGATTGCGCGGCAACCAGTGCCCCGTGTCGGGACCGAAACGCTTTTCGGACCATTCGCTCTTCGCAGGCTGGATATTCGTCGGCGCGTTCATCGGGTCGATCCCTTGTCCATCATGTTCCGGCACCAGAGGTAACCAACTACTGACATTGATGCAAGTAACGCCTTTCCGCACGCGCGACACCATTCACCGCAAATTCAACTCGACTCGCGCAATTTGCTGAACAAGGTGACGGGTCGCAACCGTTGGACCCCTGAGGACAAAGCCCATGGCGAAGAGTTTGAAGCGTCCCCTTTCCATCGCGCTCGGCGCGCTCGCCGCGACGACGCTCGGCGGTTGCTATTATGGCGACGTCTATGGTGCAGGCTATGCGTCGGGCGGCGATTGCGCCGCGCGCTATGGCGACGCCTGGTACGACTATGACGGCTATGCCTATGACGACGGCTATGGCTACGACTGCTACGATGCGTCGGATTATGGCAGCGGTTTCGTCAACATCGGGTTCGGCGGCGGCTGGTATGACGATTATTATTATCCCGGCTATGGCCTGTGGATGTTCGACAATTACCGCAACCGCTACCCGCTGCGCGATCGATACCTCAACTATTGGGGCGGACGCCGCGCCTGGTGGAAACATCATGGCGGGCGCAAGGACTGGAGGCCCGGACGCCCCGGCGGCTGGAATCAAGGCGATCACGACGGCCGTCCGGGCCTTCCCGGCGGCTGGCACCGCCCCGACCGCGACGACGACGGTCCGCGCGGCACGCGCCCGGGACGCGGCAGCGGGGCCACCCCGGGCAATCCCGGGCGCCCTGATCGTGGCCCCGGTGCGGTGCGGCCGCGCCCGGACCGGCCCGCGCCGATAGCGGGCCCTCCCCCCGCCGCGCGACCGGCACCGGCGGTGCGCAACCCGCCGCCTCCGCGCCCGGCACCACCGGCCGGACGCGCGCGTATGAATAACGAACGCCCCGATTAGGGTCAGGTCGACTGGCCGGCGGGCGCCGGATCCTTCACGCCCGCCGAAACCACCGTTGCCGCGACAAGGTCGCCGATGACGTTGAGCGTCGTGCGGCACATGTCGAGGAAGCGGTCGACGCCAAGGATCAACCCGATCCCCTCGGGCGGTACGCCGACAGAGGCGAGAATCAGCGCGATCACCGGTAGCGACCCGGCGGGCACCCCCGCCGTGCCAATCCCGCCCAATATGCACACGAGCATCACGACGATCTGCTGCTGAAGCGTCAGGTCGATGCCGAAGAATTGCGCGAGGAAGATCACCGTCACGCCCTCGAACATCGCAGTTCCGTTCTGGTTGGCGGTCGCGCCGATCGTCAGCACGAAGCGCGCGATCCTGTCGGGCAGGCGCAGGCGGTCGTGCGCGACGCGCAGCGCCGTCGGCAGCGTCGCGTTCGACGAGGCGGTCGCGAAAGCCATGACGAAGGCCTCCTGCGTCTCGCGGAAAAAGGCGACCGGCGATTTGCCGGCGAGCGTCTTCAGGAGGATCGGGAAGACGATGAACATCTGGAGCGCGAGAGCGAGCAGCACCACGCCGACAAAGGCCGACAGGCGGATGATGAGATCCCAGCCGAATTGCGCGGCAAGGTTGAACATGAAACAGAAGACCGCGATCGGCGCGAGCTGGATGACGAGCCCGATCAGCTTCATCACCACTTCGAACACGCCCTCGACCGCCACCTTCAGCGCCTCGGTCCGTGGCGTCTGCACGAGCATCAACCCGATGCCGAAGAAGAGCGCGAAGAACATGACAGCGAGCACATCGTTCGCGCCCATCGCCGCGAAGATATTGTCGGGGATGATCGCGACCACGGCATCCACCCCGGTTTTCGCCTCTCCCGCGCGGTCGGCGATCGCCTGCGCCCCCGCCGCGCCTTCGGCCATCAGCGAGCGCGCCAGATCCGGATCGACCCCCGCGCCCGGCTGAAGCGCGTTGACGACGGCGAGGCTGACGACGACCGAGATGGTCGAGACGGCAATGGTATAGACAAGCGTCCGCACGCCCACCGATTTCAACGCGCGCATCTCGCCCATTTCGGCAACGCCGACGATCAGCGCCGACACAAGCAGCGGGATCACGAGCATGAACAGGAGGCGCAGGAAAATCTGCCCCAGCGGGCCGGTCACATAGGTGGTGACCGTCTCGACCCATGCGGCGCCGGGCGCGCCATAATGGACAACCAGCCCGATCGCGAGGCCCGCAACAAACCCGGCAAGCATCCGCCATTGCAGCCGCCGGGCGCGCTTTTCATCGCGCTCCGCCGTGTCGATCGCCGCTGCTTCGGCCATGGCCGGCTCCTCGCTCGCCCCGATGTGGGCGGCCCGAAGCCCGCGCAATTACGCGTTGTCGGCCGCTGGCTTGTTCTCCCCTGTCTCGTCTGTATCACGAAGATCGAGCCCGCGGGTTCCATGATGCGGTGTATGGGCCGGGGCGTGCGGCCGCTCGGCCTCGGGCGGCTCAGGCACTTCGAGCATGCCTTCCCATTTGGCGATGACCGAGGTCGCGACGGCATTGCCAACGACATTGGTCGCCGAGCGGCCCATGTCGAGGAACTGGTCGATGCCGAGAATCAGCGCCACGCCCTCCACCGGCAGGCCGAACTGGGTCAGCGTGGCGGTAATCACGACGAGGCTGGCGCGCGGCACGCCCGCGATCCCCTTCGACGTCACCATCAGTGTCAGCAGGATCAGAATCTGCGTCCCGACCGACAGGTCGATGCCATAGGCCTGCGCGATGAAGAGCGTCGCGAAGCTCATATACATCATCGAACCGTCGAGGTTGAAGCTGTAGCCCAAGGGCAGCACGAAACCCGAAACGCGGCGCGAGACGCCGAAACGGTCAAGCTGCTCGAACAATTTGGGCAGCGCCGCTTCGGACGAGGCGGTCGAAAAGGCGAGCAGCAGCGGTTCGACGATATAGCGCGCCAGCGTCAGGATACGCCTGCCGAGGAAAAGCGCGCCGAGCCCGAACAGGATGAGCCAGAGCAGCGTCAAACCAAGGTAGAATTCGAGGATCAGGCGCAGGAAGTCGAGCAGGATGCCGAGGCCGTTGACGGTGATCACCCCGGCGAGCGCGCCGAACACCGCGAAGGGCGCGAACAGCATGACATAGCCGGTGACCTGGAGCATCAGTTCGCCGAGCGCATCGGCGGCGCGCACCAGCGGCGCACCACGCTCGCCGATCGCCGACAGCCCGACACCGGCGAAGACCGCGAAGACGAGAATCTGGAGAATGTCGTTCGCCGCCATCGCCTTGAAGATCGATTCGGGAAAGATATGCAGGATGAAATCGCGGAGATTCAGCGCCGAGGTCTTCACCTCGCCCACCTCTGCCGTTGGCGTCAATTCGAGCCCGACGCCGGGTTGGAGCAGATTCACGAGCAGCAAGCCCAGCGTGATCGACATGAAGCTCGCGCCGATGAACCAGAAGAGCGATTTGGCGCCGATCCGCCCGAGCGCCGCGCTGTCGCCCATGTTGGCGATGCCCGCGACGATCGTCGCGAGAACCAGCGGGGCGATGACCATCTTGATCAGATGGAGGAAGACATCGGGCAGAATCTTGAAATAGCCCGCGATTTGCGCCGCAGCTTCCTTGTCCGCGCCGATCTGCGCATGGGCGATCGCGCCGGTGACGATGCCGATCGCCATGCCGATGAGAATGAATAAGGTCAGGCGTTTGGCCATGAAGAAAAGCTCCCCTGTTCCGGTCGGGCCGGTCTGTGCTGGCGGGGTAACAGCCCGCCGGGCGGTCGGCAATCGCGCGATTCCGGCTAAGTCAGGAAAAACACGATCGCCAGACAGGTCGAAACACCGGTGATGATATTGAGCGGCACGCCGATCCTGACGAAATCGACGAAGCGATAATCGCCCGCCGCATAGACGATCGTGTTCGTCTGGTATCCGATCGGCGTCGCGAAGCAGGCCGAGGCGCCGATCATCAGCGCGATCACGAGCGGACGCGGATCGACGCCGAGTTCGGCAGCGATCGCGAGCGTCACCGGCGTCATCAGCGCCGCGACCGCATTGTTGCTGAGCAGTTCGGAGAGGATCAGCGCGAAGAAATAGATACCGAAGATGAGCACCCAGAAGGGCTGGTCCGCCAGCGAAGGCTTGACCCAGCCGACCATCATCGCGACCGCGCCGCTCTGTTCGAGCGCGAGCCCGACCGCGAGCATCGCGAAGATCAGGATCAGCACGTCGCCGTCGATCGTCCCCCACGCCTCCTCGCTGTCGATGCAGCGCGTGACGAGGATGACCCCGATCGCGATGATCGCGGCGACGCCGATCGACATCACCTCGAGCGCGGCGAGCGTCACGACGCCGAGCATGCACAGGATCGCGATCCACGCCTTGCGGCGGCGAAAGGCGCGCACCTTGGCAAGGTCGGCGCCGATCAGATGCGGATTGTCGCGCAGCGCCTCGACCTCGCGCGGGCCGCCCGCGACGAGCAGGCGATCGGCGGGGCGGATGCGGACGCTCGCAAGGTCGGGGCCCGGCTCGTGCGCGGGCCGGTCGAGCCCGATGATGCGCGCGCGGACCTTTTGCAGGAACGGGATGTCGGCGAGCCGCTGGCCGATCGCGGGATGGTTCGACGCGATCATCGTTTCGACGACCATGTCGCCCTCGCCGGGCTCGCCGCTGCCGATGCCGAGGCGAAAGCGCCCCTGCTCGCGCCAGGTCATCAAGGTCGCGCCGTCGACGCGGAGAATGAGCCGGTCGCCCGCCGCGAGCGTCCAGTGATCGAGTTCGGCGCCATGCGCGACCACCGTTCCGCGGCGCACGCCGACGATGCGGCCCGAGCGCGGCAGGTCGCGGAACGCCTCGACCGTCATGCCGACGAGCGCATCGTCGTCGCCCAGTGCCAGCTCGGTCAGATACTGATGCGCATCGTGCGTGCCCGCGGGACCCGTCACGGGCTTGTCGGAGGGGAGCAGCCACCACATCAGCGCGAGGCCGATCATCCCCGACGCAGCGGTGACGAGACCGATCGGGGTGATCTCGAAAATGCCGAAGCGCGGCATGCCGGCCTCGCGCACGATGCCGTCGACGACAAGATTGGTCGAGGTGCCGATCAAGGTCAGCGTACCGCCGAGCACCGCCGAGATCGACAGCGGCATCAGCAGCTTCTTCGCGCTGACCCCGGTGACCTCGGCGAGCTTCATCATGATCGGCAGCAGGACGACGACGACGGGCGTGTTGTTGAGGAAAGCCGAGGCGCAGACCGCGCCGAGCAGCACTTCGACGATGGCGAGCCGCGGGTGCTTCTCCGCGCGCTTCATGATCGCGTCGGCGACACGCTGGATCACCCCGGTGCGGATCAGCGCACCCGACAGCACGAACATCGCCCCGATGACGATCGGGGCCGAGTTCGAAAAGACCGAATACATGCCCTCGGCGTCGAGGATGCCGAGCGCAAGATAGGTGCACGCGCCGAGAATCGCGATGACCGTCGCGGGCAGGCGCTCCATCAGGAAGCCGACGAACATCGCTGCGAGAATGATCAGCGACAGGACGGCCTGGTGCGCTTCGATGAAAGCCCGGACCGCGTCGATCATGTCAGCCGTTCTGCGCGCGGTGCAGCAATTTGTGATCGGCGAGGACGAGCGCCATCATCGCCTCGACCACCGGCGCGCCGCGGATGCCGACGCAGGGATCATGGCGCCCCTTGGTGACGATGTCGGTCGCTTCGCCGGCCTTGTTGATCGTCGGGACGGGCGTCAGGATCGAACTTGTCGGCTTGAAGGCGACGCGGACGACGACGGGCTGGCCGGTCGAGATGCCGCCCGCGATACCGCCGGCGTTGTTCGACAGGAAATCGGGGAGATTGCTGCCATCGCTCGCCGGGCGCATCGGGTCGGCATTTTCCTCGCCGCGCAGCCGCGCCGCGTTGAAGCCCGCGCCG
>CBJKNR010000186.1:0-7113 GCA_966417555.1 uncultured Sphingopyxis sp. | reverse complement strand
AAAGAGGTCGAGAACGCGGTTCGTCTCGGCGACAAAGGCGGCGCGCGCCTCGCGCCAGTCGCGCGATCGTGCCGCGTCGGCGCGCTCGACGAACCACCGCCCTGCCCGCTCGCTCCGGTCGGCGGGCGGCAGAAAGGTCAGCGTCAGATAATAGGCGCTTTCATAATGGGCTTCGGCCTTTTCGAAGGCCGCGCGCCGCTCGGCGTCGACGAGCCAGGAAGCGGCGTCGGGAAAGCGGCTCGCGGGATAGCCCGGCGCGGCGCGGCGCTCGGCCTCGATGTGGAGCGCCCATCCCGATCCGAAGCGCTTCAGCACATTGTTCGCGCGCGCGGCGACCGACACGAGTTCGGCCTCGGTCGCGCTTTCGAGGTCGGGACCGCGGAAGGCGAGCACGCGGCTGAAACTGCCGTCCTTGTTGAGGATGACGCCCGGCGCGACGAGCGCGGCCCAGGGCAAATGATCGGCGAGCCGGTCGCCCGTGCGGCGATATTCGGCGAGGTTCAGCATGAAAAATGGCCTTTCTGGCGGAGGTGCCGCATCAGCACCGGCGCGAAATCGGGATCGCGCTTCGCCGCGATCACCGCGGCGCTGTGGCCGAGCGCCCAGACGGCGACGCCCGCGATCCATTGCTGGAGGCCGAGGGCGAGCGCAGCGGCGAGCGTGCCGTTGAGGATCGCGATCGCGCGCGGCGCGCCGCCGAGCAGGATCGGCTCGGCGAGCGAGCGGTGGAGCGGCGCCTCGAAGCCCTCGAGATGCTCCCCGCCGCTCACGCGACCAGCGCTCCGCCGCCGAAGCTGAAGAAGGAGAGGAAGAAGGAGCTTGCGGCAAAGGCGATCGACAGGCCGAAGATGATCTGGATCAGCTTGCGGAACCCTCCACCGGTTTCGCCGAAGGCGAGCGTCAGCCCGGTCGAGATGATGATGATCACCGCGATGATCTTCGCGACCGGCCCCTGCACCGATTCGAGAACCTGCTGGAGCGGTTCCTCCCACGGCATGCCCGATCCCGCCGCCTGCGCGGTGACGGCGAACAGCAGGCCCACCGCTGCTGCCGCAACGAACACCGCAGGAGCCCAGCCCCGGCGTGAAGCCAATTCTCTGTCCATCGCAATATCTCCTTCTTTGATGGCGTTGGAGCGACATCTTCGATCGCGTAGGAGCCATCGGGCCGCAGGCCCGCGACGCGCGCGACGGTTTCGACACGACGCGCGAGCCCGCGCCCGGCGATAAAGACGAGAAGGTCGATCGCATCGGCGATCAGCGCGCGGGGCACGGTGACCACGGCTTCCTGGACGAGCTGCTCGAGGCGATAGAGCGCGGCGGCGGCGCTGTTGGCGTGGATCGTCGCGATCCCGCCCGGGTGACCGGTGTTCCACGCCTTGAGCATGTCGAGCGCCTCGCGCCCGCGCACCTCGCCGACAATGATGCGGTCGGGCCGCAGCCGCAGCGTCGAGCGCACGAGATCGGCCATGGTGACCGCCCCCGCCCCGCCCTGGCCGGGAGCCGATCCACCGCCCGCGCTCCGCGTGCGAAGCGCGACGACGTCGCGCGCGGCGCATTGCAGCTCGCGTGTATCCTCGATCAGGATCACCCGCTCGTCGCGCTCGCCCATCGCGGCGAGCAGGGCATTGGCGAGCGTCGTCTTGCCCGACGAGGTGCCGCCGACGACGAGGATATTGCGGCGCTCGGCGACCGCTTCCGCAAGCCGCCGCGCCGTCGCCGCAGGCATGATGCCGTCGGTCACATAATCGCCGAGCGTATAGATGCGGGCGGCAGGCTTGCGAATCGCGAAACAGGGCGCGATCGACACCGGCGGCAATATGCCTTCGAAGCGCTCGCCTGCCCCTTCCCCGTGCGGCGGCAGTTCGGCCGAGACGATCGGCGATGCCGCATGCGCTTCGGTGCGGGCGTGCGAAGCGACGAGACGAATGATGCGCTCGACCTGCGCGGGCGCGAAGATCGTGGCGCTTTCGGTCCGCCCTTCGCCGAGACGGTCGATCCACAGCCGACCGTCGGGGTTGATCATGATTTCGACGACGTGCGCGTCGGCGAGCGCGGCGGCGATCGTCGACCCCATCGCGGTCTGGAGCATCGCGCGGCTGCGCGCGGCGGACAGGCTCTCGCTCATGACCGTGCTCCCGGCGCACCGCGGGCCGCGCCGAGCGTGCGGTTGCCGCTCGCCATCGCTTCGCCGACGCGCTCGACGAAGGCGTTGAACCGGTCGCGCCCGATCGCGCGCGCCGCTTCGTCGCTATCGGCGAGCGGCGCCTGGACCATGAGCTGGTAGCGTATGAAGAGCGCGAGGCTTTCGAGAAGGACATGGCCGTCGCGCTCGATCCGCCCGAGCGCAAGCGACATGCGATCGAGCCGCGCGCTGAAGCGATTCTCGAGCTCGGACACCGCCTGCCTGCCGAGCCAGGCGGTGAGCGCATCGACGAGGATCGCCGACTTGCTTGCGCCGGGCCGGGCGGCGAGCGCCTCGAAGCGTGCGCTCAGATCCTCGGGCAGGAAGAGCTGGTAGCGCACCTTGTTTTCCTTGCGGCGCCCCATGATCAGAAGCCGCCCATCGTCTCGTCGCCGTCGGCCCGGTCGATCGCATGGGCTCGCTGAATGGCGTCGGGACCGTCGGCCACGCCGCGCGCGCGGTCGATCGCGCGCTTGTCGGCGGCGGCATCGTCGTCGTCCTTCTCGAGGCCGAGCATGTCGAGCTGCCTGGGCGGCTCGGTCGCCGCCGGCGCCTCGTCGGCGATGCCGGGCGTACGCTGCTGCTCGAGGCCGCCGTCCGCCTCGGTTTCGCCATCGTCGTCGGCGCCGCCGGCGAGCCGGACGTCGGGACGGCGTGCGAAACTTCCCCAGTCATTCGGCCGCGGCCTGGGCCGGTCGGGCCAGACGCCGCCTTCGGCTGCGGGGGGATCGAGCAGCCGCGCGGTGAAGTTGGCGTCCTCGAAATAGCGCAGCTTCTTCGCGCGGATCGGCGCCATGCCCGAGACGAGGACGAGTTCCTCGTCGGGCGGCAATGCCATCACCTCGCCTTGGGTCAGGAGCGGGCGCGCGGTCTCCTGGCGGCTGACCATGACATGCGCGAGCCAGGGCGCGAGCCGGTGCCCGGCATAGTTGCGCATCGCTCGCTGTTCGGTCGCGACTCCGAGCGCGTCGGAGATGCGCCGCGCGGTGCGCTCGTCGTTGGTCGCGAACGCGACGCGGACATGGCAGTTGTCGAGGATCGAATTATGCTCGCCGTAGGCTTTCTCGATCTGGTTCAGCGACTGCGCGATCAGGAAGGCGCGCACGCCGTATCCCGCCATGAAAGCGAGATTCGTCTCGAAAAAGTCGAGCCGCCCCAATGCCGGAAATTCGTCGAGCATCATCAGGAGCTGGTGGCGGCGCACCGACGAGCTGTGATCGTCGAGCTTTTCGGTGAGGCGGCGGCCGATCTGGTTGAGGATGAGGCGGACGAGCGGCTTGGTGCGGCTGATGTCCGACGGCGGCACGACGAGATAGAGCGACAGCGGCGCCTTCCCCTCGACGAGGTCGGCGATCCGGAAATCGCAGCGCGAGGTCACCGCCGCCACCGTCGGATCGCGGTAGAGGCCGAGGAAGGACATGGCGGTCGAGAGCACACCCGAGCGCTCGTTCTCGCTCTTGTTGAGGAGTTCGCGCGCAGCCGAGGCGACGACCGGATGGACCCTGGGCGCGTCCTTCGTGCCGAGATGATTGGTGGTCATCATCCGCCGCAGCGTTGCGACGAAGGGGCGCTGCGGATCGGAAAGGAAGGTCGCGACGCGCGCGAGCGTCTTTTCCTCCTCGGCGTAGAGAATGTGGAGGATCGCGCCGACGAGCAGCGAATGCGAGGTCTTCTCCCAATGGTTGCGGCGTTCGAGCGCCCCCTCGGGATCGACGAGGATATCGGCGATATTCTGGACGTCGCGCACTTCGTGCGTGCCGCGGCGCACCTCGATCAGCGGATTATAGCGCGCCGAAGCTTCGTCAGTCGGGTTGAAGAGCAGGGCGTGCGAGAAGCGCGACCGCCAGCCGGCGGTCAGCTTCCAGTTCTCACCCTTGATGTCGTGGATGACCGCACTGCCCGTCCAGCTGAGCAAGGTGGGGATGACGAGCCCGACGCCCTTCCCCGAGCGCGTCGGCGCGAAGGCCATGACATGCTCGGGGCCGTCGTGGCGGAGATAGCGCGCGCCGTACCGCCCGAGGAATACGCCCGCTTCGCGGCGCAGCCCGGCGTGGCGGATTTCCCGCGCACTCGCCCAGCGTGCCGAGCCGTAGGTGGTGACATGGCGCGATTGCCGCGCGCGCCAGAGCGAACCGCCGATCGCTGCGGCGCAGCCGAAGAAGCCGCTCGCGGCGGCGAGCGTCCCCGCCCTGTCGAACACCTCGGGCGCATAGGCTTCATAATGATACCACCAGGCAAAAAGCTGCCACGGGCGATAGACGGGCATGCCCAGAAGCTCGAACCAGGCCGGCCCGAGCTGCGGCTGGTAGCCGAGCATCGCGGCCGCCCATTGCGTCGCCGCCCACAGCCCCGCGATCATAATCGCGAAGACGATAAGAATCTGACCGACAAGCAATTTGGTGGGTGTCATGATCTGCTCCCTCCGCAAGCGACGGATCGCCGCGGTTCATGAGCAGGGAGGATCGATGAAAGAGCCGCGCCTGAAAATTACGGCCTCGCAGCGCCAAACCGCGCCATTCGGCGCCAAACTTCCCGCGGCACCCCGGCCTCGGCCGCACGAAAATCGCACGACATCGAAAACAAATACCCACTTACCCAACTTTCGATCGAGAATTGAGAATGCAGGGTAATATCTTGAAAAATTCCGATTTACCCTGCATATAATAAATTATAGAAAAAGCAGGGTAATATGAAAGCTGTCACACCGTTCAGCGATGAGCAGGCGCGAAACCTGATCAACATTCGCCAGCAATATGAGGTATGGCGCGACGCCGAACGCACGCTCGCCGAAATGCCCTATAATCTGCGCATCAAGGAGGTGTCCGGAAACGCCTATCTCTATGAACTCACCGACCGGGAAGGCAATATGAAGAGCCTGGGCCGGCTGGACGACGAGAAGCAGGCCCAATTCGATGCCTACAAGAGCGGCAAGGAAGAGGTGAAAAGGCGCATTGAGGCCAGCCGAACGATGCTTGCCGAGCGCGCGCGCATCTATCGCTCGCTCCAACTGCCCATGCTCGATCCGGAAGCGGGAAAAATCCTGCGCGAGGCCGATCGCCGCCGCCTTCTCGGCAGCCACCTCATGGTGGTCGGAACGAACGCAATGCCCGCCTATCACATCGAGGCGGGCGGCAGGATTCGCGACGTTCCGGAGGAAACTCTCGACTTCGACCTTGCATGGACCGCCGAGCCCCCCGCTGACGAAATATCGTCGATCTGGATGATGCTGAAGGCCGTCGACCGAACCTATACAGTCAATACCGAACGCCAATTTCAGGCACGCAATGCCAAGGCCTACGAGGTCGAGATTCTCGCCGCCCCCAGCACGATCAACGGGATGTTTCACAAGGATCAGCCCAGGCCGATCCCGCTCCCCGAGCAGGAATGGCTACTGCTGGGGCGACAGGTTGATCATGTCGTCATCTCCCGCGACAATGCGCCCGCGCGTATTGTCGCTCCCGACCCGCGCTATTTCGCGTTGCACAAGCTCTGGATGGCCGAGAAGGCTGGCCGGGATCCACTCAAGCGGCCCAAGGATGACAAGCAGGGTATGCTGCTGCTCGAGGCCGTTGCCGAAGCCATGCCTCACTATCCAATGGACAAGGCATTCGTCTCCACCCTGCCCCCCGCGCTCCTTCCACATTTCGATCGCTGGCGGGCCCAGTGGAAAGGAGAACCGGCGTCATCCTGGTAGCGATCAGCCTCCTTGAAAGCGATTTGCCAAGGCGACTGCTTTGCGCCCGGTCTCGGCCGTTCCGCCTTCTCCGGCGGGCGACAGAAAGCGGACATTGATTCTGGTCAAACGCGCGGTTGGTTGCGTTTGGGCCCGGCGCGCTGATGCGTTCGAAATTGGTTTCACTCGCGCTTGACGAACCGCCGGGCACCTTCGACGCATGATCAATGGCGTTACTGGAAACAATCGCGTCCTGCTTCGCAGATATCGGCATCGCAGCGAGGTGCATTATGGGGCGATCCTTCTGGTTGCGGATTGCGCGGTTCCGGATAGGCTAGAAGGAGAATATTGGACTGACAGGAAGACGAGGGCAGCGTCATTCTGACCGATAGAAACAAGGCGCTCGCGGCGAATTTTGTTGGCGCCGAAAGCCTCTTTTCCTCATAGGCAATGACCGCGGGGCTAGCTGATAGCTACTCAAGGCGCTGCTGGATCCCTTGCCGACTTTTTATTTTCCGGCGATTGAAGTTCGGCCCGTGCGCATGAGATATGCTTATCGCCTGAAGGCACAGTCGAACAGTAATGCGATGAAGAGTTTGAAGGATTAGCGTGGCGGGGGGATTGGTATCAGAAGAGGAAATTCTCGCGGCCGCCGTCAGCGATGGAGTTGCGCGCACATCGGTACCGGTCACCACCCGCCTAGCGATTGAAATTCCCAAGCCCAAGGACTGGCAAGCCTTCCAGCGCAATTGCGTTTTGCTGTTCCGGGCCGAACTGAATGATCCCAATGCCCAGGAATATGGCCGCAGCGGCCAGAAGCAGCGGGGCATCGACGTTTTGGGGCGGCGCGGCGGCAGCGATGACCATTTCGTCGGAGTCCAGTGCCGCCTTATCGAACGGCCGCTCAAGGAGGCCAAGATCCTTTCCGATGCGCGCGAGGCGCTGGAAATCAAGGCGGGGCTGAAGGAGCTAATTTTCGCCACGACCGCTCCCGATGATGTCGGGGCACACGACGCCGCAATTGCCGTGACGAAGACGCTTCGCGACGAGGGGCATGACCTGACGGTGGTCGTCTATGGTTGGGGCCAGTTGCAAACGCTCATCGCGCCCCACGAAATTGCCTATAATGCGTTCCACCCGTCGGCCCTCGCCAATTCGGCGCCCCAGGCCGTGGCGCCGCTCGACGGGGGGCAGGACCTCGCAGCCCGTATCGCCGCGCAAGTTGTCGAACAGCTGCGCGCCGCTCCCGTGGCCAT
>CBJKNR010000185.1:0-7128 GCA_966417555.1 uncultured Sphingopyxis sp. | reverse complement strand
CTCTGGCAGGCGGCCTATGCCGAGCTTTATTTCACCGACATCTTGTGGCCGGACTTCAAACCGGCCGATCTGAAAGCGGCGCTCGACCAGTTCGCGCGCCGCGATCGCCGTTACGGGGGACTCTAGGGCATGGCGACAGCGGCGAAATCGGACCTCTGGGTACGGATCGGCTCGGCGATCGTACTGTTCGCGATCGCAGGGACGGCGCTCTGGTTCGGCGGTCTCGCCTTCGGGCTGCTCCTGCTCGTCGGTGGTGCGCTCGTTCTCGTCGAATGGTTCGCGCTGGTGCGCGCGATGGGCATCGGGAGCGGCGCGAAGCTTGCCTTCAACATCCTTGGCCCGATTCTCGTTCTCGGCGCGATGGCGGGGCTCTGGTTCATCCGCGACCACCTCGGCGTGACCGCCGCGCTGTGGGTCTTCGGCATGGTCTGGGCGACCGACATCGGCGCCTATTTCGCCGGCCGCGCCTTTGGCGGCGCGCGCCTTGCGCCGAAAATCAGCCCGTCGAAGACCTGGTCGGGGCTGATCGGCGGCATGGTTGCGGCGCTGATCGCCAGCGCGACGATCGGCGACCGCGCGGGCATCACCGGCGTGCCGCTCTGGATCGGCCTGTTCATGGGGCTGCTCGCACAGCTTGGCGATCTTGCGCAAAGCTGGATGAAGCGCCGCGCGGGGGTCAAGGATTCGGGGAAGCTGATTCCGGGCCATGGCGGGCTGTTCGATCGCGTCGACGGGGTGTTGCCGGTGGCCCTGTTGCTCGGCGCGCTCGCATTCGCAGGCGTAATCGCCGTGCGGGCAGCGGGCTGAGATGATGCAGCGCCGCCTCTCGCTCTTCGGGGCCACGGGATCGGTCGGGCAATCGACCCTCGATCTCGTCCGCCGCGACGGCGAGGCGTGGCGCGTGGCGGTGCTCACCGCCAATTGCGACGTGAAGGAACTGGCAAGGCTTGCGAAAGAATTCCGGCCCGATATTGCGGTGGTTGCCGATGAGAGCTGCCATGAGGCGCTGAGGCACGCGCTCGCCGGAACCGGCATCGAAACCGCCGCCGGAGCTGCCGCGCTGGTCGAGGCGGCGCAGCGACCGACCGATCTTGTGATGGCGGCGATCGTCGGCGCCGCGGGCCTTGCCCCGACGATGGCGGCGCTTGCCGCCGGCCACGACGTCGCGCTCGCCAACAAGGAGGCGCTCGTTTCGGCGGGCGAACTGATGACCGCCGCTGCACGCACCTCGGGTGCGACGATCCTGCCGGTCGACAGCGAGCATAATGCGATCTTCCAGTGCCTTTCGGGCGGGCGGATCGATCAGGTGCGCCGCATCATCCTGACCGCGAGCGGTGGGCCCTTCCGCACGATGAGCGCGGCCGACATGGCGCGCGTCACCCCGGCAGAGGCGGTCGCGCATCCCAACTGGTCGATGGGCGCAAAGATCAGCGTTGATTCAGCGACGATGATGAACAAGGGGCTCGAGCTGATCGAGGCGCATCACCTGTTTCCTGTGGGGCTCGACCGGATCGAGATCCTCGTCCACCCGCAGTCGGTGATCCACAGCCTCGTCGAATATATCGACTGCTCGACGCTCGCGCAGCTCGGTTCGCCTGACATGCGCATTCCGATCGCGTCGGCACTGGCATGGCCGCAGCGGATGGCGACACCGTGTGCGCCGCTCGACCTCGCGACGATTTCGCGGCTCGATTTCGAGGCGCCCGACGAAGCGCGCTTCCCCGCCACCGCGCTTTGCCGCGCCGCGATTGCCGAAGGCGGCGCGCGCCCGGCGCAGCTCAATGCCGCGAACGAGGTTGCGGTCGCTGCCTTTCTCGCCGGCCGCATTTCCTTTCCCGCGATCGTCGATACGGTACGCCGCGTGATCGATGCCGAGGCGCCCGCGGTGCCGACCTCGCTTCAGGACATATTCAGCGTCGATGCGGCATCCCGCGCGGCTGCGCAGCATTTTGTGGACCAATATGAACATGCTTGAGACCCCGGGTTTCGCCTTTACCGTACTGGCCTTCCTGCTCGTGCTCGGACCGCTCGTGTTCGTGCACGAATATGGCCATTATATCGTCGGCCGCTGGTGCGGCGTGAAGGCCGACGCATTTTCGATCGGGTTCGGCCGCAAGATCATCGGCTGGACCGACAAGCGCGGCACCGAATGGAAGATCGGCTGGCTGCCGCTCGGCGGCTACGTCCAGTTCGCGGGTGACCGCGATGCGGTCAGTCAGCCCGATGCCAACTGGCAGACGCTGCCAGCGGAGGAACGGTCGCACACCTTTCCCGCCCAGCCGGTATGGAAGCGTTCGGCGATCGTCGCGGCGGGGCCGGTCACCAATTTCCTCTTCGCGATCCTGATCCTTGCCGGTTTTGCGTGGGTTGGCGGCAAGCCCGTCACTCCGCCCGTCGCCGGCGGGATCGAGACAGGATCGGCCGCCGCCGCTGCGGGGCTGCGTGCCGGCGACCGGATCGTGACGATCGACGGCAGGGCGATCGAAACCTTCGGCGACATCCCGATGGTGGTCGCGCATCGCCCGGGCGAGGCGATGCAGGTCCGGGTGCTGCGCGAGGGAAGCGAGCGCACCGTCGTGCTGACCCCGCGACTGGTCAAGGAAAAGGATCCGTTCGGCAAGGAATATGAGCGCGCGATCCTTGGCCTCGCCCCTCCGGCGCCGCAGCTCGAGCCGGTGTCGCTGCTCGAAGCGCCCGCGGTCGGGCTGCACCAGACCTGGCAGATCGTCCGTCAGACAGGCGAGGTGCTCGGCCAGTTCCTCACCGGACGTCGCTCGATCAAGGACATGAACGGCCCGGTCAAGATCGCCGAGATTTCGGGACAGGCGGCGACGTTGGGGATCGCGTCGCTGATATTCTTCATCGCGCTGATTTCCATCAATCTGGGGTTCATCAACCTCTTGCCATTGCCGATGCTTGATGGTGGTCATTTGCTTTTCTACGCCTATGAAGCGGTCCGCCGGCGCCCCGCGCCGCTGCAGGTGCAGGAATGGGCGTTTCGTTTCGGCTTTGCAGCGGTCGTCACGCTGATGCTGGTCGTGACTTTCAACGATTTGGGCTCATTGGGCCTTTGGGACCGGATCGCGCGCTTGATTGGCTAGCGAGTCTGGGGCAGGGAGTGGCGCACAAGCCCGCGGTCAGGCGGGTTTGTCGCATTTGAGTTATTTTTTCGGGATGAACAGCGTGGCATCACATAAATATTTGGGCCGGACGCAGCTGTCGGTGGTTCTTCTGGCCGGCACAATGCTCGCGACGCCGGTGATGGCGCAGCAGGTTGCGCCGCCGCCGGTCCCCGCTCCGACCGTTCCCGCGCCCGCTCCCGAAGCGGCTCCGGCCGCAACGACGGTCAAGTCGATCACCGTCGTCGGCAACCAGCGGCTCGAGGCGCAGACGATCCTGTCGTACCTGCGCCTGCGGGTCGGCCAGCCATATGACCGGTCGGTGCTCGACCAGGCGCTGAAGGACCTTGCCGCCACCGAATTGTTCAAGGATTTCCAGATCACCGACAACAATGGTGCGCTGCAGATCCAGGTCACCGAAAACCCGGTGATCAACCGCGTCATCCTAGAAGGCAACAAGCGCCTCAAGGAAGACAAGATCCGTCCCGAGATCAAGCTCGCGCCGCGCCAGATCTTCACGCGTTCGAAGGTGCGCGCCGACGTCGCGCGCATCATCGAGCTCTACAAGCGCCAGGGCCGCTTCGCCGCAACGGTTGAGCCCAAGATGGTGTCGCTCGACCAGAACCGCGTCGATGTCGTCTTCGAAATCAACGAGGGGCCGAAGTCGAAGGTCCGCCAGATCAATATCATCGGCAACGAGAAGTTCAGCGACGGCGACCTCAAGGACGAGATGGCGACGAAACAGTCTAGCCTGATGACGATCCTGTCGTCGAACACCAGCTATGACCCCGATCGCCTCGCCTATGACCAGCAGAAGCTGCGCCTCTTTTACCTGACCAACGGCTATGCCGATTTCCGCGTGATTTCGGCGGTTGCGGAGCTGACGAGCAACAAGCAGGACTTCATCATCACCTATGTCGTCGAGGAGGGCGAACGCTACAAGTTCGGCGACGTCGATGTGAAGAGCGAGATCCGCGACTTCCAGCCCGAGATGCTGAAGAAGCTGCTCCCGATGAAGACCGGCGACTGGTACGACGCCAAGCTGGTCGAGGATACGGTCGAAAGCCTCAGCGAGACCGCCGGCCTGTTCGGCTACGCCTTTGCCGACATTAACCCCGAATTCCGCCGCGACCCCGAAACGCGGACGATGGCGATCACCTTCAACGTCGGCGAAAGCCCGCGTACTTATGTGGAGCGCATCGACGTCAACGGCAATACGCTGACGCATGACAAGGTCGTCCGCCGCGAATTCCGCCTCAACGAGGGCGACGCGTTCAACAGCTTCGGCGTCAAGCGCACCGAGAACCGCATCAACAGCCTCGGCTACTTCCAGGAAAATCTGGAAATCGAGCGCAAGGAAGGCTCGCCGCCCGACCGCATCATCCTCGAAACCAATGTCGAGGAAAAGCCGACGGGCGAATTGTCGCTGTCGGCGGGTTTCTCGTCGATCGAGAATTTCCTGCTGCAGGCGTCGATCCGCCAGCGCAACTTCCGCGGCCTTGGCCAGCAGCTGCAGGCATCGGTCAATTATTCGAGCTATTCGAAGTCGATCGAACTCGGTTTCACCGAACCCTATCTGTTCGACCGCAATATCTCGATCGGCGGCAGCGTCTATCGCCGCGACCTCAATTCGTTCAATTTCATCGACAATGACCGCCGCACCACCTTCGAGCAGGTGACGACCGGCGCCCAGATCAATGTCGGCGTGCCGCTGACCGAATTCATGTCCTTCTTCGGGCGCTACAGCATCAACTTCGACGATGTGTCGCTCGACCGGTCGATCTATTATTTCGGCGACGAGTGCGATCCGCTGGTTGCCGGCCGCTATCTCTGCGACGCGATCGGCAAGCGCACGACTTCGCTGATCGGCTACACGCTCGCCTATGACGACCGCGACAACCGCCTGCGCCCGACGCGCGGCCAATCGCTGTCCTTGAGCCAGGATTTCGCGGGCCTCGGCGGGAGCGTCAAATATGTCCGCACGCGGCTCCAGGGCAGCAAGCACTTCAACCTCGGCAGCCGCTTCATCCTCAACATCTCGGCCGAAGGCGGCTATATCTATCCGTTCGGCGGGCGTCCGACCCCGACCAGCGACAAGGTCCGGCTGACCGACCGCTTCTTCCTCGGCGAACCGCAGATGCGCGGTTTCGACATTCGCGGCGTCGGTCCGCGCGTGATCCGCTATGCCGCTGCCTATGATCCGGTCAATCCGGTGATCGACACGAGCAACGACAACCGCGGGCAGATCGACGACGCGCTCGGCGGCCGCGCCTATTATCAGGGCCGGATCGAGCTCGACATTCCGCTCGGTACGGGCGCGAAGGAAATGGGCCTCCGTCCGTCGATCTTCGTCGATGTCGGCTCGGTATTCAGTGTCCGGCGCCCACAGTTGACGACGCTCGAGAATTTCAGGGATCCGGCCGACAATCTGTACAAATATCTGTGTCGGAACGCGACTACCGGCGAGCAGAACTTTGCAACGAACACGCCGAATGCCGACGGGACGCCGTCGGGACAATATCAAACCTGCGGCACCGGCTTCACCGCGCTCGCGCCGTTCGAGGAACGCTTCTTTGGCGATACGTGGATGCCGCGCGTCTCGATCGGCGCCGGCGTCAACTGGAACTCCCCCTTCGGTCCTTTCCGGATCGACTTCGCTTACGCCCTTCGCAAAGAAGAGGGCGATGATACCAAACGCTTCTCATTCAACGTAGGAACCCAATTCTGATGAAGAAAATTTTTACCGCTTCCGCGCTGGCGATCGCCGCGCTGTCGGTTTCGCCCATCCTGTCGGCCCCGGCCATCGCACAGGCGAAGGGTGTCGGCGTCGCCGATGTCCGCGTCGCCGCCGCGCGTTCGAACGCTTTCCAGACCGCGTCGAAGCAGATCGAGACGACCTACAAGGCGCAGATCGATCAGCAGCAGTCGCGCGGCCAGACCCTGCAGGCTGAAATCAACGTCCTGATCGCGAAATATAATGAGGAAGCGAAAAAGACGCCGCAGAACCAGGCCGCGCTTCAGGCCGCCGCAAAGGCTGTCCAGGACAAGCGCCAGGCCGCGCAGACCGAACTTGGCCGCATCGGTGCGCCGGTCGATCTTGCGATCGCCTATGTCGAGGATCAGATCAGCGTCCGCATGAACGAGGCGATCAAGGCGGCCATGACCGCGAAAAAGATCGACCTGCTGCTCAACCCCGACGCGGTGCTGGCGCGCGAGAACAATGTCGACATCACCGACGCGGTGGTGACCGAGCTCAATCGCATCCTGCCCAATGTTTCGATCGCGGTTCCGGCCGGCTACCAGCCCGGCCAGCTCGTCCAGCAGCGCAACCAGCAGCTGATGGATCAGGCGCGCGCCGCGCAGGGCACGACGACGCCCGCGCCCGCGCCGACCGGCACCGCGCCGACCACGCGCTAAGCGTCATGGCGGACGGGGAAATAACGGACGGTGCAATGGGGCCGGTGGATATCCGCCGGATCCTGACGCTGCTGCCGCACCGTTATCCGATGCTGCTCGTCGACCGGGTGGTTTCGATGGTGAAGGACACCTCGATCCACGCGGTCAAGGCGGTGACGATGAACGAGCCCTTCTTTCAGGGCCATTTCCCCGGCCGGCCGATCATGCCCGGCGTCCTCATCGTCGAGGCGCTGGCGCAGGCCGGCGGTATCCTTGCGGTCGAATCGCTTGGCCTCGGCGGCTCGGGCAAGCTCGTCTATTTCATGGGCATCGACGGGGTGAAGTTCCGCAAGCCCGTCGAACCCGGCGTGCTGCTCGACCTCCACGTCACCATCCTTCAGGCGAAGCGGAACATCTGCAAGTTCGAAGGGAAGGCGATGCTGGACGGCCAGCTCGCGACCGAGTGCCAGTTCACCGCGATGATCGCCGATCCGCCGGGCGATTGAGCCCAATCCATTCGGTCTCGCTGTCATTGCGAGGAGCGCAGCGACGAAGCAATCTCCAGCTATCGACCTTGCGCAAGGCAGATAGCTGGAGGTTGCTTCGCTTCGTT
>CBJKNR010000184.1:0-7139 GCA_966417555.1 uncultured Sphingopyxis sp. | reverse complement strand
GCCGTCAGCGACCAGATTCTGCTGGCTGACATAGGCGATGTAGGACGAATCGCCGTTTTCGGCGAGCAGGTGGTAGTAGGGCTGTTCCTTTGAAGGACGGATTTCCTCGGGGATAGCCTCATACCATTCGTCGGTGTTGGCAAAGACCGGATCGATGTCGAACACGACGCCGCGAAAGTCGAACATGCGATGGCGCACGATGTCGCCCGGCGCGAAGCGCGCGCGGCCGATCAGCGGCGCAGTAACGGCTGCGGGAAGTTCGGAGGAGGATTCGGGTGTCATGGGATCAATCTATGGCTGTTTACGCACGTTTCAAGTCCGTTACAGTCCCATCGGCCGCGGTTTGCCGAATCGGCTGTGATCAGCGTTACAGATGCATTGGCCATAAGGGCTAGATTGCTCCTTTGGCCCCATGCATTTCCCGTTCGGGTTGCGGGCCGCATCTTCAGGGGAGAAGCATTATGGCTGACGTACCACCCAATATTTCCGGCCCGGCTTCGGGTATCGTGCAGCGCGCGAAGGACATATTGCTCAAGCCGAAAGAAACCTGGCCCGTCATCGCGGCCGAGTCCGCGACGACCCAGTCGATCTATGTGCCCTATGTCGTCGTCCTCGCCGCGATCGGGCCGATCGCGCAATTCATCGGCGGCCAGGTTTTCGGGTTCAGCGCGTTCGGCGTAACCTATCACCCGCCGATCGGCACCGCGGTGGGCTCGGCGCTTTTGTCCTATGGCCTGACGCTTGCGATGGTCTTTGTCCTCGCGCTCGTCATCGACGGGCTGGCTCCGAATTTCGGCGGGCAAAAGGATCAGGTGCAGGCGCTCAAGGTTGCAGCCTATTCGGGAACCGCCGGCTGGGTGGGCGGCATTGTCGGGCTGATCCCGGCGCTCGGGCTGATCGGGATATTGTTCGCCCTTTATGGTCTCTACCTTCTCTATCTCGGACTGCCGGTGCTGATGAAGGCACCGCAGGACAAGGCGGCGGGTTACACGGCGGTCGTCGTGATCGTCGCGATTGTGCTGTTCCTGATCGTCGGCGCAGTCGTCGCCTCGCTGACGGCGCCGTCGCTGCTCAGTATCAGGGGCTGATCCTGGCGGCCGTCCCGGCACGGTCGGGGCGGCTGTTCGCCTGCCGCATTTGCGGGTGAAGATTGTCTGGCAATCCACGATGCCCATTTTCAAAAGGGGCGGGGCGAGCGCTTGCCGCGAAACGTCGTTTTGCGAAAGGGCGCGGCAACGCAAAAAAATTTCGCATTTGATTGAGGGATAGCCTTTTTCGGTGCGTATTACCGGTGCGTTCCATGTGCTTCGGAATCTGAAGTAACTTATTGTTTTAGAACAATAATTCCCTATTGACCTGTATATACATTTGATGCTCTCTGCGGCAGCTCGTGCAGCCATAAAGGGGGTTCGCCATGTCGATCAGGACTGTTTTGCTCGCCGGTTCGGCGGCTATCGCTTGCTTTTCCACTCCGGCTTTCGCGCAGGACGCGCCTGCCCCGGCGACCGCCGCCGACGGCGCGGATGGCGCGGGCGACATTGTCGTGACGGGCTCGCGCATTCGCCGGCAGGATCTGGCGGGCGTCGGCCCGGCAACGGTCGTCTCCGCCGAGCAGATCGAGAACACCGGCGTCGTGAATATCGAGACGGTGCTGCAGCGGCTCCCTGCCAATGCGGGTTTCGCCGGCAACCAGACCTCGGCCTATTGGGCGAACAATGGTTATGGCACCGCGCAGGTCAATCTCCGCGGGCTCGGCATCAAGCGCACGCTCGTGCTCCTCAACGGCCGCCGTCTCGTTGCCGGCGGCACCGGCGCCAACTCGTCGCCCGACCTCAACATGATCCCGGTTGCGGCGCTGGCGCGTACCGACGTTCTGAAGGATGGCGCGTCGGCGATCTATGGCGCCGACGCGATGGCGGGCGTCGTCAACCTTGTGACGCGCACCGACTATGAAGGGCTCGGCCTCAGCGTCCGGCAGGGGATCACCGAAAAGGGCGACGGGTCGGATTTCACCGCCGACCTCCTCTGGGGAGTGCGGAACGATCGCGGCGGCTTCATGGCGGCGGTGACCTATCAGAAGACGAAAGCGGTCAACATGGCGACGCGTGCGCCCTGCTCGCTGGCCGAGACGGCGCCGGGGACGCTGAGCTGCGTCAACAGCGCCTCGACGATCGGCGGCCGCGCCGTCCTCCCCAACGGCCAGCAGATCAATTTCAACCAGGTGCCGGGGGGAGATGGCGACTTCTTCGAGCCTTACAGCGCCGCGAAGCATAATTTCAACTCGAACCCGTTCCTCAACGCGGTGAGCCCGGTCGAGCGGGTGAGCACCGCATTTTTCGCGGATTATGACCTCACCGACACTATCGAGGCGTTCGGCGAGTTTCTCTATACCTTCCGCAAGTCGAACCAGATCGCGACCCCGGGTACGCTGCGCAACCTGTCGATTGCAGCGAGCAATCCGACCAACCCGACGGGGCAGAATATCGTGCTGGTCCAGCGGCGCCTCGCCGAACCCGGGCCGCGACAATTCTTTCAGGAAACCGACACCTGGCAGGGCACTTTCGGTCTGCGCGGCAAGCTGTCGAACAACTGGGCGTGGGAAGTCGCGGGCGCTTTCGGCCGCAACACGGCGGTCGACGGATCGACCAACATCGCCAATCTCGAGCGCGTCGCGAACACGCTCGATACGACCAAGTGCAGCCTCGCCGCCGGCGCGTCGATCCCGTGCGCCGATTATCTCGGCTTCGGTGACCTGACGCCGGAGGTGCTCGATTATATCCTCTTCACGTCGCGCGACCGCGGGGGCAACGAGCTTGCGACGGTCACCGCCGACTTGAACGGCAGCCTGTTCAACCTTCCCGCGGGACCGGTCTCGTTCGCGGCAGGCGTCGTCTATCGCAAGGAAAAGGGCTGGCGCGACCCCGATCCGCTGACCGTGCTCGGCATCGCCAATACGAACCAGCAGGATCCGATCTCGGGCTCGACCACCGCGAAAGAAGCCTATCTCGAGCTTTCGGTGCCGATCCTCGCCGACAAGCCTTTCTTCGAGGCGCTGACCTTCGATGGCGCGGTGCGTTTTTCGGATTATGACCTGTTCGGCAGCGACTGGAACTACAAGGCCAGCCTCGACTGGATGATCAGCGACAGCTTCCGTCTGCGCGGGACCTATGGCACGGGATTCCGCATTCCGAACGTGCCCGAACTGTATGGCGGGGTTTCGGAAGGCAACCTCACCACCACCGATCCCTGCTCGCGCTATGCGACGAGCGGCAATGCGACGCTGATCGCCAATTGCCAGGCGTCGGGCGTGCCGGCAAACTATGTCCAGCTCGGCACGACGATCCTGACCACGGTCGGCGGCAACGAGAATCTGAAGCCCGAAAGCTCGACCACCTGGACGGTCGGGACGGTGATCTCGCCCAAGGGCTTGATCCCCGGCCTGTCGCTTACTGCCGACTGGTTCGACATCAGGATCAAGGACGCGATCCGCGCGATCCCCGGTTCGACCAAGCTGTCGATCTGCTACGCGAGCCAGAATCTGTCGCATCCCTTCTGCGACGATTTCACGCGCAGCCCGCTGACCGGTGAAGTCACCTTCCTGTCGGCGCAGCCGATCAACACGGGCCGCGAGGAAATGAACGGCCTCGACCTCGGCCTCGTCTATGCCGGCGGCATCGGCAGCGTGAACATCTCGCTCGACGTCAACCTGACCTACCTCAACAAATATGTTGTCCTGCCGTTTCCCGGCGGCGCGCCGATCGATTTCGACGGCTTCATCGGCGGCGGCAACGGCGGCTATTCGAAGTGGCGCGGTTATGGCGTACTGACGGCCGAAAAGGACGGAATCAGCGCGACCTGGTCGACGCAGTGGATCGGCAAGGCGACCGACTTCAATGCGGCGCCCGGCGAAATCGGCTATCGCACCCCGAATGTCTTTTACCACAATCTCCAGCTCGCCTACGAAATCGACGAAAAGACGCGCTTCCAGCTCGGCGTCGACAATCTCTTCGACCGCAAGGCGCCCTATATCCAGAGCTTCACCGATGCGAACACCGACACGATGACCTACGACCTGCTCGGCCGTCGCTTCTACGTCGGTTTCCGCACTGCCTTCTGAGGAACCGCGAGATGGCGATACGGTGGCCGCTGCTCGTTCGGCGAACGCATAAATGGCTGGCGCTGGTCGTCGGGGTCCAGGCTTTGCTCTGGACGCTGACCGGCTTCTACATGGTAGCGGTGCATATCGACATCATCCACGGCGACAATCTGGTGCGGTCTCCGGTGGCCCGGCCCTTCGAACTCGGCGGTCTCGCTGCGCCGTCGCAGGTCGTCGCAGCCGCGCCGGGGGTATCCGAAATCCGCCTCCAGCGCTTTTCGGGCCGGCCGGTCTGGCGCGCCGAAACGCCCGAGGGGGCAAGGCTGTTCGATGCGCGGACGGCGGCGCCGCTGCCGCCGCTCAGCGAGGCGCAAATCCGCGAACAGGCGCGGCGCATCTACACCGGCGACGGCAGGATCGTTTCGGCGCGCCTGCTCACCGAAGCGCCGCAGGAAATGCAGGCGCGAAAGCCGCCCTATTGGCAGGTCGAGTTCGAAGGCTGGAACCGGCCGACGCTCTATCTGTCGCCGCAGACGGGCGAGCTGATCTCGCGCCGGCACGCGCTCTGGCGGGTCTTCGACTTCGCATGGATGCTCCACATCATGGACTATGACGAGCGCACCGACGTCAACAATCCGCTGCTTCGTGTCGCGACGTGGAGCGCCTTTGCCATGGCGCTCACCGGCGCCTGGCTGCTGATCTGGTCCTTTCCGCGCCGCAAGAGGAAAAAGCCATGAAACGCATCCGGCTGACGCCGCTTTTCTTCCGGCGCATCCATAAATGGGTCGGGTTGATTCTCGGCCTCCAGTTCCTGCTCTGGGCCCTCAGCGGCTCGGTGATGGCGCTGCTCGACAAGGACAAGGTCGGCGGGCACGGCGGCGGAATGGGGCATTCGCATCCGCTGCCGCCCGGCGAATATTTCGACATCGCGTTACTGCCGCAGGGCGAGCCGGTCGAAGGTCTCGTGCTCCGCGACCTTGGCGCGCACCCGGTCTACGAGCTTCACACGGCGAAAGGCGCGCGGCTGGTCGACGCGACCAGCGGCGAGCCCGTCCGCGTCGACCAGCAACTGGCGCGCGATGTCGCATCGATGATGAACGACGCGCCGATACGGCGGGTCAGCGTGCTTGCGAAGGCCAATCTCGAAGCACGCGAATTCGGGGGTGCGATGTGGCGCGTCGATTTCGCCGATGCCGAGAACAGCAGCGCCTATGTCGCGGCCGATACGGCGCGCTTTCTCGTCATGCGCGGCGACACATGGCGGACGTGGGACTTCTTCTGGATGCTCCACAATATGGACTATCTGAACCGGACGAGCTTCAATCATCCGCTGATTGTCTTCGTCGCCTTCGGGGCGCTCTGGCTGTCGGGAACGGGCTTCTATTTGCTCTTCAAAAGCTTCGGCAAGGCCGATTTTCGCTGGCTGCGCCGTCGCCGCAAGCCCGTCGTCACGCGCATCGCGGCCTGACGGTCAGTCGTCGATCGCGAAGGATGCCGAGAGCTCGAAGCGCGTGCCCGGGTGGGTCAGCCGGGCATGGGACACGAGCCGCGACCGGCTCCACGTCCGGCGCGTCATCTGGAGTACCGGTTCGCCGTCCTTCAGACCAAGCATGCTGTGCGTGCGTGCGTCGGGCATCATCGCGCAGACGCGATGCTCGACGCGCTCGAGCGGGGCGGTCCGCGTCAGATATTCGTTCGGCGTCATCCGGGTGAAATCCATTTTCCCATAGTCGGGGGCGGCCGAGGCGAGGACGAAGCGCTCCTCGAGCTGGATCGGAAACTCGGCTTCGTGATGGACGATGATCGAATGGAAGATCCTTGTCCCGACGGGAACCTCGAGCAACGGCGCGGTGTCGGCGCCGGCGCGTTCCTCGATATTCTGGATCACGCGGGCGCGATACTCGTGGCCCCGCTCGCGGATTTCTTCCGCGATGTTACGGATTTCGATCATCTGTCCGATCGGTCTGGGTTCGGCGATGAACGACCCGATGCCGGCGCGCCGGACGATGATACCGGCGGCCTGGAGTTCGCGCAGCGCACGGTTCGCGGTCATCCGCGAGACATCGAAGCGTTCGACGAGCTCGGCTTCGGACGGAACGCGATCGCCCGGCCTGAGCAATCCGTCGCGCATGGCCTTCGAGATGCTTTGCTTGATCGCCGCATAGCGTGGAGATGAAGGGGTATCCATCGGCCGTATATACAGGTGAGGCTGCGCGATTTCCAACCGCCGTACCATAGAAATTTTATGATTTTCGGTAGGTTGCCAAGTCATCCATACGCGCTATCCGCTTTCGCGCGCCGGGCCTGGCGCGAGATCGGGAAGCGGCCGAATAATATTGTAATTGAGAATCGTTCGCGATAATGCCTCTCGCATCACTCCGACCAGAATCCTCCCATGCACGCACCCACTTCCTCGCGACCGGCGGCCAAAAAGAGCCGGAAAGCCTTTTGGCTGAAACAGCTCCATATGTGGCACTGGATGAGCTCGGCCGTGAGCCTGATCGGCCTGCTGCTGTTCGCGATCACGGGTTTCACGCTCAACCATGCCGCCGACATCGAAGGGACGCCGGTTGTCACCCAGAAGGCGGCGCAGATGTCGCCGGCGCTGCTCACGCAGCTGAAGGCTGCCATACCGGATGCCGAAAAAGCACCGCTGCCGCCCGCCGTCGCCGAATGGGTCGAGGACAGCTTTCCGGTCAAGGCATCGGCCGAGGCCGAATGGTCGGCGGATGAAGTCTATCTGCCCGCCCCGCGCCCCGGAGGCGACGCGTGGGTGGCAATCGACCTTGCGACCGGCGAAGCGTCGGGCGAAATCACCAGCCGCGGCTGGATTTCCTACCTCAACGACCTGCACAAGGGACGCAATTCGGGCGGCGAGTGGAGCCTGTTCATCGACATCTTCGCCTTCGCCTGCCTCGTCTTCGCGATCACCGGCCTGTTCCTGCTCTGGCTCCATTCGGCGAAGCGAAAAAGCACCTGGCCGCTCGTCGGCGCGGGGCTCGCGATTCCCGCCGCCATCGCGATCATCTTCATCCATTAGGGA
>CBJKNR010000183.1:0-7158 GCA_966417555.1 uncultured Sphingopyxis sp. | reverse complement strand
GATTGCTGTTGAGCAGGCATTCCTCGGTCGTCACGCAGAGTCCGCTGCCGTCGACGTCGATGCCGCCGCCCTCGAGCACCCAGTCCTGATCGTCTACCGGCAGGCCGCTTTCCCGTGCCAGCGCCGCGCCGACTTCCTGATCGCCCGGCATCACGAATTTCTCGCCCCACCAGTTGAAGCGGAAATTGCGTGCCCGGCGTGCCGCGCCCGTTCCCGCGATGATCGGCCCCGTGTCGCGCAGCCAGATGTCGCCGAGCCGCTGGACGAGGATTTTCACGCCCGGATCGACGAGCGCGGCGGCAATATCCGCCTGCCGCGCGTCGTTCACGACGAGTCTTACCTCTTCGCCGCGGCCGCCGTCATGGACGGCGTTGGCGAAAGCGGCAACGTCGCGCCGTCCATCGTCGATCGCTCCCGCCCATTCCTCGGCGAGGTGCGGAAAGCCGATCCAGACGGCGTCGTGGGGCGCCCATTCGGCAGGCATTTTAAGGGTCATGCGGTCATCTGTCCCCAAGTTTACAGGGCCCGTCATTGCGAGGACCCCGCACTTGATCCGGGGGACGCGGCAATCCAGGGTAGCGTAAACCGCCCTGGATTGCTTCGCTCCGCTCGCAATGACGAGGCGCTATTTTGCAGCAGCGCGCGACTTGTCGCGGGCGGCGCGGAATTCGTCGCCCTCGTTCCAGTTCGGCCATGCGTCGGTCATCGCCAGCATCCTGCCCGCGGCATAATAGAGGCGCAGGTCCGACATCATGCCGCCCCAGTTGGTGATCGCCTCATATTCGTCGCCCGGCGCGTGGTAGCGGTTCTTTTCATAATCTTCCGCCGCTTTCTTGCCCGCCTCGACGCCGCCTTCGACCAGATCGTCGCCGCTGCCGAAGTTGAACATCGGCACGCCGAGCTTGGCGAAGCTGAAGTGATCCGACCGATAATAGAAACCCTTTTCGGGGGTCGGTTCGTCCTTGATCGTCCGCTTTTCCATCGCGGCGAGCTTGGCGACATAAGCATCGAGTTCGGACTTGCCGCGGCCGACGACGACGATGTCCTTCGCCGGGCCGATGGCGTTGAGCGCGTCCATGTTCACGCCGCCGACGGTCTGCGCGAGCGGGAAGATCGGGTTTTCGGCATAATATTTCGACCCGAGCAGGCCCGATTCCTCGGCGGTGACCGCGAGGAAGACGATGCTGCGGTCGGGCGCGCCCGCCTTGTGGAACGCCTGCGCCAGCGTCACGAGACCCGCGATGCCGCTCGCATTGTCGACTGCGCCGTTGCAGATGTCATCGCCCGCGACCGGCGTGCAGCGGCCGAGGTGATCCCAGTGACCGGTATAGAGAACATATTCGTCGGGGCGCTTGGCACCCGGCAGCACGCCGATGACGTTGCGCGACATCTTCTTCGAAATCGCGTTCTCGAAGCCGAAGTTCGCCTTCACGCCGGTGAGCGCCACGGGCTTGAAGCCCTTCTGGCCCGCGGCAGCGCGCAGCTTGTCGAAGTCCTGACCCGCGCTCGCGAACAGCTCCTTCGCCTTCGGAAGCTGGATCCAGCCGTTGGCGACGGTTTCCTTCGCGCCGCCGTCCTTGGTCTCGGCGAGATAGTTGGCGCCGGTGTTGCTGCTTTCGACGACGTTCCAGCCATAGGCGGCGGGCTCGGTATCGTGGACGATCAGCACGGCGGCGGCGCCCTGCCGCGCGGCTTCCTCATATTTGTACGACCAGCGGCCATAATAGGTCATCGCGCGGCCGTTGAATTCGCCTTTCGCTTCCTTGGTCTGCCAGTCGGGGTCGTTGACGAGGACGACGACCGTCTTTCCCTTGACGTCGAGCCCGGCATAGTCGTTCCAGCCCTTTTCGGGGGCGTTGATGCCGTAACCGACGAAAACGACATCGCTGTCCTTGACCTCGGTCTTTGGCTGCACGCGATAGCTGAAGGCGACATAGTCCTTGGCATATTGCGCGGTCACCGGCGCCTTGCCGCCGGTGAAGGTGAGGGGGGTCGCGTTCTTCGCGGTGATCTCGACCAGCGGCACGTCCTGCGTCCACTTGCCGTTGTTCCCGGGTTTCAGCCCCGCTTCCTCATATTTCCTGATGATATAGGCGACAGTCTTCTCCTCGCCCGCGGTGCCGGGCGCGCGGCCCTCATAGGCATCCGACGACAATTCCTTGGTCACTTCCTGAAGCGTCGCGAGCGACAGTTCGGGGATCTGGACGTCGGGAATGGCGGTGGCCGACGTCGCGGCCTTGTCGGATGTGTTGCACGCGGCAACGGTCAGGAGCACCGCAAGCGCTGCGGTTGTACGGGGGAAACGAAGCATGAAATGTCCTTGGAAATTTTCGTTTGCGACGACCGGGCTTGTGCCAGCCGGATGCCGTGCGCGCAAGTCGCGCAAATATCGTGGGCGTCCGACGCGATTCCGTGCCGGAAATCGCCGGTCGGGGCTTTAGGAATGGAAAAGGGAACGAATAACAGGGGGATGAATGAATGAGGGGCCATCTGTTGTGTTCGCTGGGTGTCGGTGTCGCGCTGACCTGCGCGCCGGCGAAGGCGCAGGGAGACGATCTTGCGCAGCGGTTCGGTACGCTGCCCGGCGTGACAGACGTCAGCCTTTCGCCCGATGGTGCCAAGCTGGCATTTGTCGCCCCCAACAAGGGGCGGGCAAACGATCTCTACGTCGTTGACATCGGTGACGACGCGTCGCCCCGACGTATCTTGCGGGCCAGCGGCGATCCCGAAACGCTGCTGTGGTGCCGGTGGGTTACCGACGCGCGGATGGTCTGCCAGATCGGCGGTCGTGAGGAATATGGCGGCACGATATATGGTTACTCTTCGCTGGTAGGGGTTGATGCCGCCGGCGGCAATGTGAAGGCGCTCGGCGTGCGGCGCGGGGCCAATGCACTGGGTGCCGATTTTCGTGGCGGCGAAGTGATCGACTGGTCGCCCGGACAGCCGGGCAGCGTGCTCGTCATGCGCAGCCATGTCCCCGAGGTGAACCGAACGTCGGGATCGCTGATCTCCAAGAATGAGGAGGGGATGGGCGTCGAGCTGATGGACGTCACGAGCGGTTCCGTCAAAATCGTCGAGAAGCCGCGACCCGACGCGATCGAATATATCACCGACGGCAAGGGCCGGGTCCGGGTGATGGGGACGCAGGCCGAGAAAGGGCAAACGCGCTACCTCAGCGGTGAGGTGCGCTATTTCTTCAAGCCGCGCGATGGCGGCAACTGGCAGCCGCTGTCTACCGTCGACCTCCTGAAAGACGAAGGCTTCAACCCGGTGACCGTCGATGCCGCCACCGATCGTGCGATCGGGTTCGCCAAGGTCGACGGCCGCAAGGCTGTCAGTGCGGTCCGGCTCGACGGCAGCGGCCGTGGCGAAATCCTGTTCCGGCACCCCGAGGTCGATATCGACGGGCTGGTTCGCGTCGGCCGCGATCGTCGCGTCGTCGGCGCGACCTATGCCACTGACCGCCGGATGATGGAGGCCACCGATCCCGCCGTTTCGGCGATGGCAGGGGCCTTGTCCAAGGCACTTGGCGGGCGCGATGTCTATTTCGTCGATGCCTCGGCGGACGAATCGCAGTGGCTCGTATGGGCGGGTTCGGACGTCGATCCCGGTCGCTACTACCGGTACACGCCGGCGGCGAAACAGCTCCGCCCGCTGCTTGAGGAGCGCCCCTTGCTGACCGGGCAGGCGCTTTCGCCGGTGAAGCCGATTCAATATCCGGCTGCCGACGGAACGATGGTGCCGGGGTATCTGACGCTGCCGCCCGGGCGGACCGACGCAAAGAGCCTGCCCGCGATCGTCATGCCGCACGGTGGTCCGTCGTTGCGCGACGAATGGGGTTTCGACTGGCTTGCGCAATATTTCGCGCAGTGTGGCTTTGCAGTCATCCAGCCCAATTTTCGCGGTTCGTCGGGTTACGGCGATCAATGGTATCAGAACAACGGCTTTCAATCGTGGCGGACCGCGAGTGGCGACGTGACCGACGCGGGGCGATGGATGGTCGCACAAGGTGCCGACCCGGCACGGCTTTCGATCGTGGGCTGGTCCTATGGGGGCTATGCTGCACTGCAATCGGATGTGCTGGCCCCCGGGCTTTTCCGGTCGATCGTCGCAATCGCACCCGTGACCGATCTCGCCGCGTTGAAGGTAAAGGAGGAACGTTACACCTTGGGCGCGATTGTCAGGGATTTCATTGGTTCCGGTCCGCATATCCGTGAAGGATCGCCGGCGCAAAATGCCGGAAAGATCAGTGCGCCGGTGCTGATGTTCCATGGCACGTTCGATCAGAATGTCGACATCGAACAATCGCGCATGATGAAAAGGGCGCTGGCCTCGGCGGGCAAGCGCGTCGACCTCGTCGAATATCCGGGACTTGCGCACAGCCTGGAAGACGGAGAGACGCGCAGCGCCATGCTGAAACGCATCATCGATTTTCTGCCGCGCTAAACGAAAAAGGGCGGTCCGTCTCCGGACCGCCCCCTGATTCTGCAATCGAAACCGATCAGCGCGAATAGAATTCGCCGACCAGGTTCGGTTCCATCTTCACCGGATAGGGCACTTCGTCGAGCGTGGGCACGCGGACATAGGTCGTCCTGGTGCCGTCGACCGCCAGATATTCCGGCAGATCGCGCTCGGGCAGGCTCTGCGCTTCGGCGACCAGCGCCATTTCCTGTGCCTTCTTGCCAAGGGTGATTTCATCGCCCGGCTTCACGAGGCGGCTCGCGACGTTGCACTTCACGCCGTTGACATAGACGTGACCGTGGCTGACGAGCTGGCGCGCCGAGAAGATGGTCGGGGTGAATTTCGAGCGGTAGACGACCGCATCGAGGCGGCGCTCGAGCAGGCCGATCAGGTTCTGACCGGTGTCGCCCTTCATGCGCGAAGCCTCGAAGTAGTTCTTCTTGAACTGCTTTTCGGTGATGTCACCGTAATAGCCCTTCAGCTTCTGTTTCGCGCGGAGCTGGATGCCGAAGTCCGACATCTTGCCCTTGCGACGCTGGCCGTGCTGGCCGGGGCCATATTCGCGGCGGTTGACCGGGCTCTTCGGGCGACCCCAGATGTTTTCGCCCATCCGGCGGTCGAGTTTATACTTGGCGCTCTGGCGCTTCGACATTTGCGTCTCCAATTTGCTCTTGTGCCGAAGGATTTCGGCGGTTCCCGGGTCGCACCATATGGAATGCTTCCATATGCGACCGCCGCTTCACCGGGGTGCGGGGTCCATTGCGAAGGCGCGCCGTTAGACTCCCCACGCCTCCGAGTCAAGTGCCGGCGACCGCTCGACAGCGGTGAAAAAGCCGCTAAAGGCAGCGCGCATGACGTCCGCCAAACTTCCCGAACCCAAAAGTCCCGAAGAGTGCGAAACGATGACCGAAGTCCGCGCCGGGGTCGACGAGGTCGATCGCGCGCTTGTCGCACTGCTCGTCCGCCGCTTCGGCTACATGGACGCTGCCGCGCGCATCAAGACCGATCGCAGTGCGGTTCGCGACGAAGCCCGCAAGGCCGAGGTGCTGGGCAATGTCGCGCGCGAAGCCACGGCCGCCGGGCTGGAACCCGAACGGCTTCGCGCGGTGTGGAACGAACTGGTTGAGCAATCGATCGCCTATGAGGCGATCCGCTGGGATTGTCTTCGTACCGATCGCTGATGGCATGGTCTGGCTGGCGCTGCCGCCTGTCCGGCATCGCCGCCACGCGTCGCTTCAACGTGCGAAAGCGGATCAGCGAGCGCCGGCGCCGCCATTCATCCGAACGTCGCTTCCGACATCTTGCGGCTGGGCGTCCCATTGTTCCTGCGTCTTGCAAGTGCGGCCCTTGAGGCGCGAGCCGGTGTTCACGTCGGTGCGACAGATCTTTTTCGGCTTGGCCGGCTTGGCAGCGGTGGTGGTCGGCGCCGGGGTCTCGGCAGCCTCGGGAGCTGCCGCAGAGAGCGCAAGGGAGAGAATGATAGCAAGCATTATGGTCTCCAACGAAGATTGACCTCGTTACCGCGCTCTGGGTGTCCTGCCAAGAGAGGTTATGATGCCGTGCATCATCCTGATATCATTATAGGACCATCCCGTCTTGGTCAGCGCGGTGCGCAAGGTGCGCAGCGTCATTTCGCGTCGTTCGGGCGGAAAGAAATAGCCGCTCCTGTCGAGGTCGCGCTCCAGGTGCTGGATGAATTCTTCGAGCACGCCATGTTCCGCCGGCGGATCGAGCGGCACTTCGGGCGGGCTGGCGAGCGCGACGCCCTTCGACCATTCATAGGCGAGCAGGATCACTGCCTGCGCGAGGTTGAGCGAGGCGAATTCGGGGTTGATCGGCACTGTAACGATCTTGTGCGCGAGCGTGACGTCGTCGGTTTCGAGCCCCGACCGTTCGGGGCCGAACACATAAGCCGAGCGTCCCGCGCTGGCATGAACTTCGCGCGCCGCCGCTTCCGGGGACAGCACCGGCTTGGTCACGCCGCGCTTGCGCACCGTGGTGGCATAGATGGTAGTGCAATCGGCGACCGCATCGGCGAGTGTGTCGAAGACCTGCGCCTCCGACAGAACGATGTCGGCGCCCGACGCTGCGGGACCCGCATCGGGATTGGGCCAGCCGTCGCGCGGGGCAACGAGGCGCAGTTCGGTGAGGCCGAAATTGAGCATCGCCCGCGCCGCCTTGCCGATATTCTCACCAAGCTGCGGACGGACGAGGACGATGACGGGGGGCGGGGCGGCCGCGGTCATTTGATCGGCCGCGCCGCCTCGGTGATCGTCGAGGCGAACTCCTCGAAATCCTTGGCCTCGGTGAAATCGCGATAGACGCTGGCGAAGCGGATATAGGCGACATTGTCGAAGCCCTTGAGCGCTTCCATCACCATCGCGCCGATCTGCTGCGCCTGGACTTCGCTGTCACCCGACGTTTCGAGCTGGCGCTGGATGCCCGATACCAGCCGTTCGATGCGTGCGCCGTCGATCGGCCGCTTGCGGCACGCGATCTGGACGCTGCGCATCAGCTTCTCGCGGTCGAAGGGCTCGCGGCCGCCACCGGCCTTGAGCACCGCGACTTCGCGCAGCTGGATTCGCTCGAAGGTCGTGAAGCGCGCCCCGCAATCCTCGCACTGGCGGCGGCGGCGGATCGCCGCGCCGTCCTCGGTCGGACGGCTGTCCTTCACCTGGCTGTCTTCATGTCCGCAAT
>CBJKNR010000182.1:0-7181 GCA_966417555.1 uncultured Sphingopyxis sp. | reverse complement strand
ACCGAAAATGCGGCGACGATCGTCTTCTGGTTCAGCCTATTGTCGATGATCCCGCTGGGAATTGCACTCCCCTTCGTCATCACGCCCCACAATGGCCGGGAATGGATGTTGCTGCTCGGCCTCGGCTTCCTTGGCGCAATCGTCCAGATGTCGCTCACCGGCGCGCTGCGCCTCGCCCCCGTTTCGGTCGTGATCCCGATGGATTATTCGAGTCTGCTCTGGGCAATCGCCGCCGGCTGGTGGTTTTTCGGCACATTGCCCGCAGACACCACATGGGTCGGCGCGCCGCTGATCGTCGCCTCGGGCCTGTTCATCGCCTGGCGCGAGCATCGCCGCCATATCGACCGCCCGAAGGAGGTTGCCGCATGACCCGAAAAGACTCCAGCCCGATCCTCTATCACTGCCCCGATGCCCGCTCGCTGCGCTGCCTGTGGGCGGTCGAGGAGACAGGGATCGACGTCGATCTGCGGCTGCTGCGCTTCCCGCCGCGCGCGTTCGAACCCGACTATCGCGCGGTGAACCCGCTGATGACGATCCCCGGCTGGGTCGAGGACGGGCACCTGATGACCGAGTCCGCCGCAATATGCGAACGGATTGCCGAGGGGACGCCGATCGAGGTACGCCGCGACGAGGCGGACTATTGGGATTATCGCAACTGGCTGCACCGCAGCGACGCGACGCTGACCTTTCCGCTCGCGATCATGATCCGCTACACACGCGTCGAGCCCGAGGAGCGGCGGCTCGCGCAGGCGGTCGCGGACTATAAGGCTTTCTTCGGCGGGCGGGCAAAGAGCATCGAGGCGGCATTGGCCGACGGGCGCGAGTGGCTCGTCGCGGGGCGCTTCACCATCGCCGACATCGTGACCGGCTACGCCGCCTTCCTCGCGACGACGCTGGGTGCCGACGATGTGCTCGGCGAAGCGACAAAGGCATGGCTCGATCGCTGCACCGCGCGCGAAGGCTTTCGGCGCGCACGGCAGCGCCAGAGGCCGGCCGTATAACGGAAAAGGGCTCCACCGTCAGGTGAAGCCCTCCGTGCCCCCCGTGCATGGCAGCGCCAACGAGGAAAACGCACCGGCCTTTCGGGGTGTAGGTCGCGTGAAAGGCCGTATGTGGGGCCAATTTATGGCGCGACGGATAGCTTGGCTTTCACATTCTCCCGATGGGGTGAACTGGCGCCTGCCTTGACGGTCGACGGCTATGGAGTGGTGAGCTGCCATCCAGATCCTCCCCTTTGCGCAGCAATCGGGAGGTGGCAGCCCGCAGGGCTGGCGGAGGGGGCGACGCCGTCAGGCGTCGGTGCAAGGCCAGACCCCTCCACCATACTTCGCATGGTCCCCCTCCCCATCGCTGCGCGAAGGGGACGATCTTATGGCAGCGTCCCGGCCGAAACCCGCCACCCGCTCAATTCACCATCCGCTCATAGCCTTCCCAATAGGGCGCGCGCAGGTCCTTGCGTAAAATCTTGCCACTGGCATTCCTCGGCAGCGCCTCGATCACGTCGACGCTGCGCGGGGCCTTGAAGGCCGCGATGCGTTCGCGCGCCCAGGCGATGATGTCCGATTCCTCGACTATGCTCCCCGGCTTGGCAACGACGACCGCCTTCACCGTCTCACCCCATTTCTGGTCGGGAATGCCGATCACAGCGACTTCCTGCACCGCGGGATGGCCGAAGATCGCGCTTTCGACCTCGGCCGGATAGACATTTTCGCCGCCGGTGATGATCATGTCCTTCATCCGGTCGTGGATATAGAGATACCCCTCCTCGTCGAGGTAGCCCGCGTCGCCGGTGCGGATCCAGCCGTCGTCGGTCATCGTCTTCGCGGTCGCATCGGGCAGGTTCCAGTAACCCAGCATATTGTTCGACGAGCGCGTGACCACCTCACCTACCTCGCCCGTCGGCACCGGCTGTCCGTCGGGCCCGAGGATGACGATTTCCACCCCGGGAAGCGCCTTGCCCGCCGAACGCATGCGCGCATTGCCCGCGGGATCATGATCCTCGGGGGGCAGCATCGAGATGGTACCCGTCGTCTCGGTCATGCCATAGGCTTGGATGAACTGCGCACCGAACATCCGGATGCACTGGCGCAGCAGCTCGAGCGGGATCGGCGCCGCCCCATAGAGGATATATTTGAGGCGGCTGTAATCGACGGTTGCGCAGCGCGGGTGCATCAACAGCATCTGGAGCGCCGCGGGCACAATGAAGAAACGCGTGACGCCATGCTGCTCGACCGCGTCGAACACTCCGTCGGGATTGAATTCGGCGAGGATGACGCCGGGCAGCCCCGCCGCGAGCGCCATGATGCCAAGCCCGGTGCCGCCGATATGCGCGCAGGGCATCGCGACGAGCACCGCCTCGTCGTCCTCCCATTTGGTATAGGGCATGTCGAGGGTGCTCGAATGCTTGCGCAGCGCGAAGAGGTTGCGGTTCGAGAGGACGGCGCCCTTCGGATTGCCGGTCGTGCCCGACGTGTAAAGCTGGAGAACCGCATCGTCGACGCCCGACGGTTCAAAGACGGTTCGCTCCGCCCCGTCGATCATCGCCCGGGCATCCGCGGCTCCGACAATCGCGGGACCGTTCCGGAGTTTGCCGGCAAGCTGGTCTGCCAGACCGTCGAACCCCGGCCCCGCGAAGACCATCTTCGCCTGCGTATCGTTGACGATATAAGCCCATTCGGTGGGCGACAGGCGCCAGCCGATCGGCGCCATCACGATGCCCGCACGCGCGGCGCCATAGAAGAGGGTGAAATAAAGGTCGCTGTTCTTGCCGATCCACGCGATGCGGTCGCCCTTCCCGAGTCCCGCCGCGATCAGCGCGGATGCCGTTCGTGCGGTCAGCTCGTCGAGCTGCGCATAGCTATAGACGCGACCCTCCTCGCGCATCGCCACCCGGTCGGGGCGTTCGGCGGCCCAATGGGTCAGGAATTCGTCGAACGTAAACAGCTCCGAAACGTCGCGGCCCATCGCCTCTCTCTCCTCGAATCGCGTCTTTTGCGCGCAATTGCGGGAAAGCTAGCGGCTCTGCCCGCGAGGTAAAGCGCGGATCGTCGATCCTGTCAGGTCCGTCAGGTGCGGCGGAACAGCAGCATCAGATTGTTCGCAGGCATTGCGCGGCGTTCGGCAAAGGCGAAACCGGTATCGGCGGCCGTCCCCTTGACCGCCCCGGTGTCGCGCAGGCCCCATGCAGGACCGCGCGCACGCAGGCTGGCGTCGAAGGCAAGGTTGCTCTCCGCGGTCGGCACGCCGGGTTCGATGAAAGGGCCGTAGAGAATCAAGGGGGCGCCCGGCCGAAGGCGGCGCGCAGACCCTGCAAACAGGCCGAGCGTCGCTGCCCATGGGCTGATATGCACCATGTTGATGCAGAGGATTGCAGCGGCGCGATCGACCGGCCACGCCGCAGACGCCGCGTCGAGCGCGATCGGCGGCGCGACGTTCGCAAGGCCTGCCTCGGCTTGATAGGCGGCGATCGACGTCAGGCCAGCGGGATCGGGATCGCTCGGCTGCCAATCCAGATGCGGAAAGGTCGCGGCGAAATGGATCACATGCTCGCCCGAACCGCTCGCGACCTCCAGCACCGTCCCCGATGCGGGCAACCAGTCGGCGAGGACCGCCGCGATCGCGTCGCGGTTCCGCAGCGTCGCGGGCGCGTGGCGCTTGGCGGCAACCCCGCCGTCGCCCGGCATCCAGGGTTGCGGCGTCATTTTTTCGCCTGCGCCCGCGCGCGGCGTTCGCGCACGATCAGCCAGCCGAAGAGGCCGACCGGGCCCGCCATGAGCGTCAGGAACAGGAAGGGGAACTGCACGAGGCGGCTGAACCCCTTCTGATCGGCATCGCGTGCGATCCACATGCCGGTGAACAGGTCGAACGCCAGATAATGGATCCACCCCATCGTCGCTCCACCCGAGCTGTCGAACAGCTTCATCACGCCCTTCAGCGTCGTGAAGTCGGCGCCGCTTGCGCCGCCCGGGTCGATACCGCCGGTGAGGAAGCCGATGATCAATACTGTATAGGCGAGGCAGAGCAGAAAGACGCCGGCGTAGAGGATCGCCGCAAGGATCCTTGGACTGCGCGGCAGGAAAGCAAGCGCGCTCCAGCCCGCGAAGGCCCAGTAATTGGCCAACAGAAAGATATTGTCCCAGCTCATCGCGCGCTCCCCGCCCCTCAGATCAGTCCGCCGAACCCGAACAGCACGACGCCGGCAAGCAGGGCAATGGCGCCCGTGACGGTAATCAGCAAGGTCATTCGCGCCGCCGACGCCCGCCGCGATGCCAAGAAGGCGGCGGCAAGCCCCAGCCCGATCGCGAACAGCGGGGCGTAGACGAATGCCCAGTCATAGCTGAATTCGCGGCGGACCCTGACCATCCCCCACTGCTCGACGACCAACCCGTAAGCGGTGATCGCGACGAGCCAGCCGAGGATCGCGACCACCCCGAATAGCGCGCCGGCCGCGACACACCCGGCGCCGCGGCGCGGTTCGTTGTGGTCGGAGCCGGGCGCCGCTTCGGTCATCAATCCTGCCAGGCAAGGAGTGGCTTGCGCGCCGCCAGCGTCTCGTCGAGCCGCGCGCGCGGGGCGAAGTGCGGCGCGGTCTTGAGCGCCGGGTCGCCATTCTTCGCGCGCAGCGCGATGCTGCGCAGCGCCCCGATGAACTGATCGAGCACCGCCTTCGATTCAGTCTCGGTCGGCTCGACGAGCATCGCGCCATGGACGACGAGCGGGAAATAGACGGTCATCGGGTGATAACCCTCGTCGATCAGTCCCTTGGCGATGTCGAGCGTCGAGAAGCCTTCGGCGAGGCCCCTGTCGCTGAACAGCGCCTCGTGCATGCACGGGCCCGAGGCCGCGAAGGGCGCGTCGAGCACATCCTCGAGGCTGCGCAGCACATAGTTCGCGTTGAGTACCGCATCCTCGGCGACCTGCTTGAGCCCGTCCGCGCCGTGGCTGAGGATATAGGTCAGCGCGCGGGTGAACATACCCATCTGGCCATGAAAGGCGGTCATGCGCCCGAAGGTCGCGGGATGCTCCTCGCCGGCATTTTCTTCCTCGATCAGCTTGTATGTCCCGTCGGCATAACGCGCGACGAAGGGCAGCGGGCCATAGGGCGCGAGCGCCTCCGACAGGACGACTGGGCCCGAACCGGGGCCGCCGCCGCCGTGCGGGGTCGAGAAGGTCTTGTGCAGGTTGATGTGCATCGCATCGATGCCGAGATCGCCGGGACGCACGCGCCCGACGATCGCGTTGAAGTTCGCGCCGTCGCAATAGACATAGCCGCCCGCCGCATGAACCGCGTCCGAGATCGCCTTCATATCGCGCTCGAACAGGCCGCAGGTGTTGGGATTGGTGATCATCACCCCCGCAACATCGGGGCCGAGGCGTGCCTTCAACGCCGCGAGGTCGACGCGGCCTTCGGGGGTCGCGGGGATATCCTCGACGGTGAACCCGGCGAAGGCCGCGGTCGCGGGATTGGTGCCGTGCGCGCTTTCTGGGACGAGCAGCACGCGCCGATCCTCGCCGCGTGCCTCGAGCGCGGCCTTGATGCAGAGGATGCCGCATAGTTCGCCATGCGCGCCCGCCTTGGGCGACATCGCGACGCCGTACATGCCGGTGAGCGTGATCAGCCATTCGGCAAGCTCGTGGATCACCGCATAGGCACCCTGCACCGTTTCCTGCGGCTGCAGCGGATGGACGTCGGCGAAGCCCGGCATCCGCGCGACCTTTTCGTTGAGGCGCGGGTTGTGCTTCATCGTGCAGCTGCCGAGCGGGAAGAGGCCGAGGTCGATCGCATAATTCTGCCGTGACAGGCGCGTATAATGGCGCACGGTTTCAGACTCGCTGAGCCCGGGCAGACCAATCGGCGCGGTGCGCGCGAGCGGGCCGAAATCGGCGGCGGGGGTGGTTTCGTCGAAATCGACGCCCGTCGTATCGGCGCCACCGATCTCGAAGATCAACGGCTCCTCGAGCATCAGCGCGCGGTTGCCGGTGAAGGTGACATTGTCGTCGGCGCCGCCGGCGACATTCATTTCGGGGCGCCAGCCGGCGCGGTTGAGCGCGGTCATGCCAGCACCTCCTTCAGGGCAGCGATGAAGGCAGAAATATCCGCCTCGGTCACGGTTTCGGTCACGGCGACGACGAGGCCGTTTTCGAGGCCGACGTTTTCGGGATAGAGGCGGCCGAGCGACACGCCGCCGAGAATGTCTTTCTCCGCAAGCTTGTGGATCACGGGGCGCGCTTCGGTGGGAAGAAGGAGCGTGAATTCATTGAAGAAGCCGTGGTTCAGCACAGACACCCCGGGCACTTTCGCGAGCTCGGTGGCGGCGGCCTTGGCACGGCCGTGATTGATCGCGGCGAGCTGGCGCAGCCCCGCTTCCCCGAGCAGGGTCATATGGATACTGAAGGCAAGCGCACAAAGTCCTGAATTTGTACAGATATTGCTCGTCGCCTTTTCACGGCGGATATGCTGCTCACGCGTCGAAAGCGTCAGCACGAAACCGCGCTTGCCATTGGCGTCGACGGTCTCGCCGCAAAGGCGGCCGGGCATCTGGCGTACATATTTGGTCTTGCACGCGAAGAGGCCGACATAAGGACCGCCGAACTGAAGACCGACGCCGAGCGATTGCCCTTCGCCCACCACGATGTCGGCGCCCATTTCGCCGGGTGACTTGATCAGGCCCAGCGCGACGGGTTCGGTGACGACCGCGATCAGCAGCGCGCCCGCGGCCTGACAGGCTTCGGCGAGCTTCGTCATATCGTCGATGCGGCCGAGGATATCGGGATATTGAACGACGACGCAGCTCGTTTCCTTATCGATGCTATCCGCCAGCGCAGCCCAGTCGGTGCCGGCTTCGAGCGCCGGGTCGCCGTCGACCAGCACGTCGCCCGTATATTTCGCCATCGTGCGTGCGACGCTGCGGTAATGCGGATGGAGGCCAGTCGAGAGTAGCGCCTTTGCGCGCTTGGTGATCCGGCGCGCCATCACGATCGCTTCCCAGCAGGCGGTCGATCCGTCGTACATCGACGCATTGGCGACGTCGGTGCCGAACAGCCGCGCGACCTGGCTCTGGAATTCGAACAGCATCTGCAGCGTGCCCTGCGCGATTTCGGGCTGGTAGGGCGTGTAGGCGGTCAGGAATTCGCCGCGCTGGATCAGATGATCGACGCTGGCAGGAACATGGTGACGATAG
>CBJKNR010000181.1:0-7195 GCA_966417555.1 uncultured Sphingopyxis sp. | reverse complement strand
ACGACAGCAGCGCATAGGCGGCCGCGTGGCTCTTGTTGAAACCGTAGCCCGCGAACTTGTCGATCAAGTCGAACAGCTCGTTCGCGGCCTTGGGCGCGATCTGGTTATGCTCGCCGCAACCCTTGACGAACGTCTCGCGCTGCGCGTCCATTTCGGCCTGGACCTTCTTGCCCATCGCGCGGCGCAGCAGGTCGGCGCCGCCGAGGCTGTAACCGGCGAGGATCTGCGCCGCCTGCATCACCTGTTCCTGATAGACGAAAATGCCATAGGTCTCGGCAAGGATGCCCTCGAGCAGCGGGTGCGGATAGGCGATCTTCTCGCGCCCGTTCTTGCGGGCGCCGAACAGCGGGATATTGTCCATCGGCCCCGGGCGATAGAGCGCGACGAGCGCGATGATGTCGCCGAAATTGGTCGGCTTCACCGCCGACAGCGTGCGCCGCATGCCCTCGGATTCCAGCTGGAACACGCCCACCGTCTCGCCGCGCTGGAGCAATTCATAGACCGCCGTATCATCCCACGCGAGCGCGTCGAGATCGACGTCGACACCGCGGAGAGCCAGCAGGCGCTTCGCCTCCTTCAGAACTGACAGCGTCTTCAGACCGAGGAAGTCGAACTTCACCAACCCTGCGGTCTCGACATATTTCATGTCGAACTGCGTCACCGGCATGTCCGAACGCGGATCGCGATAAAGCGGGACGAGCTGATCGAGCGGACGGTCGCCGATCACCACGCCCGCGGCGTGGGTCGAGCTGTGGCGCGGCAGGCCTTCCAGCTGGCGCGCCATGTCGAACAGACGGCGTACCCCGTCGTCCTGCTTATACTCGGTCATCAGCTCGGCGACGCCGTTCAACGCGCGTTCGAGCGTCCACGGGTCGGTCGGATGGTTCGGCACCAGCTTCGCGAGCCGGTCGACCTGCCCATAGCTCATCTGGAGCACGCGGCCGGTGTCCTTCAGCACCGCGCGCGCCTTCAGCTTACCGAAGGTGATGATCTGCGCGACGGTATCGCGCCCGTACTTCTCCTGTACATAGCGGATCACCTCGCCGCGCCGCGTTTCGCAGAAGTCGATGTCGAAGTCGGGCATCGACACGCGTTCGGGGTTCAGGAAGCGCTCGAAGAGCAAGCCAAGCTTCAGCGGATCGAGGTCGGTGATCGTCAGCGCCCAGGCAACGACGCTGCCCGCGCCCGAACCGCGCCCCGGTCCCACCGGAATATCGTGCGCCTTCGCCCATTTGATGAAGTCGGCAACGATCAGGAAATATCCCGGGAACCCCATCTGCGTGATGACGTCGACCTCGAAATCGAGGCGCGTGACATAGGCCTCGCGGTCTTCGTCGGTAAGATCGGCATAATGCGCGAGCCGAGCCGCGAGTCCCGCATGCGCGTCGGCCTTGAGCTGCGCCGCCTCGCCCTCGCGGTCGCCGGCGAGGCTCGGCAGGATCGGCTTTCGCTTCGGCGCCATGAACGCGCAGCGCTGCGCGATCACCAGCGTGTTATGGATGGCTTCGGGAAGGTCCGAAAAGGCGTCCTCCATCGCCTCGGCGGGCTTCAGCCAGGCTTCGGGGCTCGAAACGCGCCGGTCCTCGCTCTCGACATAGGCCGACTGCGCGATGCACAGCATCGCATCGTGTGCGGCATGGAATTGCGGCTCGACGAAGTTCGCGGGATTGGTCGCGACGATCGGCAGCGCCCGCGCATAGGCCATGTCGATCAGCGCATTCTCGGCCGCCATTTCGGTCGCATCGCCGCGCCGCGACAATTCGATATAGAGCCGCCCGCCAAACAATGCTTCCAATTGCTCGACATAATCCTCAGCCGCACTCTTCTGCTCACCGGCGAGCAATCGCGCGAGCGCACCCTCGCCGCCGCCGGTCAGGCAAATCAGCCCGTCGGTCTTCCCCGCAATGTCGGACAGCAGCACATGCGGCTCCTGTTCGACCGGGCGGCCGAGATGCGCTGCCGAGACGAGCGCGCACAGATTGTCATAACCGGCGTCATCCTGCGCATAGAGCGCCAGCCAGTCGATCAACGGCGCGCCGTTCGCGAGCCGCTGCCCGGGCCGCGCGACGCTGAGCAGCGCGCCGACGATCGGCTGCACTCCCGCCGCCTTGCACGCGTCGCCAAAGGCCATGACGCCGTAGAGCCCGTTGCGGTCGGCGACCGCGATCGCCGGAAAACCGCGCTCGCGCGCGGCCTTGGCGATCGCCTTGGGCTCGATCGCTCCCTCCAGCATGGTGAAGCTTGAAAAGACGCGCAGGGGAACGAAGGGGCTGTAGGCCATCGGGTGACGCTAACGCGCGGCGGATGATTCGACTATGGTCTCGTTTCACAAAAACGTCATTGCGAGGAGCCGGAGGCGACGTGCAATCTCCGGTTATCGGCCCGAACCAGGATCGATAGCTGGAGATTGCTTCGCTTCGCTCGCAATGACGGGCTTTCTCACCCGAGCAGTTCCTCAATCTCTTTCCGGAGTTGCTCGGGCTTCGTCGTCGGCGCGTGGCGCGACACCGTCTTCCCTTCGCGATCGACGAGGAATTTGGTGAAATTCCACTTGATCCCGCTGCCGAGCAGCCCGGTCTTTTCCTTCTTCAGATGCTTGAAGATCGGGTCGGCATCGTCGCCATTGACGTCGATCTTCGCCATCAAAGGGAAGCTCACATCATAAGTCAGCGAACAGAAATTCCTGATTTCCTCGGCATCGCCGGGCTCCTGCGCCCCGAACTGGTTGCACGGAAAAGCAAGGATTTCGAACCCGCGATCCTTGTAATCGCGGTACAATTCCTCCAGCCCTTCATATTGCGGGGTGAAGCCGCATTTCGACGCGGTGTTGACGATCAGCAGCACCTTGCCGCGATAGTCCGCGAGCGACTGCGTGCCGCCGCCCGGAAGCTTCGCCGAAAGATCGTAGAGTGCCATAATCCGTCCCCTGCTGCCGTCGTCAGCCTACGCCTCGATATGCCCCTCGTGCAAGCGGAGCACGCGGTCCATCTTCGCTGCAAGCCGCTCGTTGTGCGTCGCCACCAGCGCCGCCGAACCATGATCGCGGACCAGCTTGACGAACTGGTCGAACACCCGGTCGGCGGTCGCCTCGTCAAGGTTGCCCGTCGGCTCGTCGGCGAGCACCAGCAGCGGCCGGTTCGCGAGCGCTCGCGCCACCGCGACGCGCTGCTGTTCGCCGCCCGACAACTTGCTCGGTTTGTGATGCAGCCGCTCGGCGAGCCCCAGCCGTCCTAGCAGATCGGCGGCACGTTCCTCGGCCTCGGCTTGCCCCGCGCCGCGAATGAGCTGCGGCAGCACGACATTCTCGATCGCGTTGAAATCGGGCAGCAAATGGTGGAACTGATAGACGAAGCCGATCTTCTCGCGCCGCGTCCTTGTCCGCTCGCCCTGCGCGAAACGCGTCACATCCTCGCCGTCGATGCGGATCGTGCCGCCGAAGCCGCCTTCGAGCAGACCGACCGCCTGCAGCATCGTCGACTTGCCCGACCCCGAAGGCCCGAGCAGCGCGACGATCTCGCCGCGGCGCAGCGACGCATTGACGCCGCGCAGCACCTCGATCGTGACGCCACCCTGGGTGAAGCTGCGCTTCAGTTCCACCAGTTCCAGCGCGACATCATTCATAGCGCAGCACCTGCACGGGGTCGGTATTGGCGGCCTTGTACGCGGGATAGAGCGTCGCGAGGAAGCTGAAGACGATCACCATGATCACGATCACGGTGATTTCGACCGGATCGGGCTTCGACGGCAATTCGGTGAGGAAGCGGATCGACGGATCCCATAGCGGCTGGCCGGTGATAAACTCGACCCCGCGCAGCACGCCCTGCCGGAAATAGAGCAGCGAGAAACCGACGATCATTCCCGCGATCGTGCCCGCGATACCGATCGACAGCCCGATCGCCATGAAGATGCGCATCACCGCGTCGCGCGGCGCGCCCATCGTGCGCAATATCGCCATGTCGCGCGTCTTCGCGCGCACCAGCATGATCAGCGACGAGATGATGTTGAACGAGGCGACGAGGATGATCAGCGACAGGATCACGAACATCGCCACGCGCTCGATCGACAGCGCCTCGAACAGGCTCGCGTTCATCGACCGCCAGTCGGACACGACCGCCTTGGCCGCGACCTTTTCGGCGAGCGGCTGCAATATCTCGCCGACCTTGTCGGGATTGGTCGTCTTGACCTCGATCATCTGGACCTGATCGCCGGTGAGCAGGAGCAACTGCGCATCCTCCATCGGCATGACGACATAGGCCTTGTCAAAATCATAGACGCCGATCTCGAAAATCGCCGACACGCGGTAACCGATCTCGCGCGGCACCGTTCCGAACGGCGTCGAGCGGCCCTGCGGATTGATGATCGTGACATTCGACCCGACAGTGGCGCCCAGGTTGCGCGCCAGCTCGCTCCCGATCGCGATATTGCCCGATCCTGGGGTCAGCGTGCTGAGGCTGCCCTGCAGCACCTTGCCGTTCAGCGTCTCGTTCTTGCGGATGTCGGGCACTGTCATGCCGCGCACCAGAATGCCCTCGACGCGCCCGCTGAAGGTGCCGAGCAGCGGCTGTTCGATCAGCGGGGTTGCCGAAACGACCCCGGGGGTCGCCTTCGCCTGCTTCAGCACCTCCTGCCAGTCGTCGATCCGCCCGCCGAACCCCTGCACCACGGCATGGCCGTTCAGCCCGACGATCTTGTCGAAAAGGTCGCTGCGCACCCCGTTCATTACGCTCATCACAACGACCAGCGCCGCGACACCGAGCATCACCGCAGTAAAGCTGAACGCCGCCGCGACGAAGATGAAACCCTCGCCGCGCTGCGGTAGCAAATAGCGTTTGAAAATGGTGCGCTCGTACGGACGCAGGATCATGGGGCGGTGGGCCTTTGCGGCGCTTTGAAAGGTTCGCGCATTGCGCTGCTTTAGGCAGGTCAGACAGTGCTGGCAATGGGCGCTTGCGCGGCGTCAAACCCCAAATGATTATATGAATGTGTTGCCCATTGGTCACAGCCGCTGCCAAAAGCGGGACCGAACACCCGTGAGAGGGTGACAAAGCGCCCCCCAAGACCTACTCCGAGGCTTCTGGTTCAACGCGGCCCAAAGGCCCGGCTCCAGGGAGTGCAGGCCTTTCGCCAGGCCTGCAACAAGGGGGATGGCGACGTTCGTCACAGGCGCCCGGGTCTCGGAAACGAGGCCCGGGCGTTGTGATTCCGGTGCGAAGCGTCGCCCCCGCGAAGGTGGGGGGCCGCTGTCACCCTTGCGCTACGCTGAGAGCGGCCCCCGCCTTCGCGGGGGCGACGGTTTGGTTAGCCCGCTCCCGCTCAAAACCGGCCCTATCCCTCGTTCTCGCTGATATCCTCGAGCATGTCGGCGTCGAGCACCCGCACGCGGCCCTGTTCGAGCGAAATCACGCCCGATTCCTCCCAGCTCTTGAGCTGGCGGTTGATATGCTCGCGGCTCATGCCGGCAAAATTGCCGAGTTCGGTCTGGCTCAGCTCGAGGCGCTGCGACATCTCGACGTCCTGGCGGATCAGACGCTTGAGATAGCGCGCGAGCCGCGGCCCCGACGCATAGGCACGGTCGCTCTCGATCGTCTGGTCGGCGGTACGCAACCGCCGCGCGAGCTGCTGCATCAGCGACCAGGCGAATTCGGGATGGCTCGCGGCGAAATCCTTGAGTGCGTTGCGCCCAAGCTGGAGCGCGCTCCCCGCGCTCGTCGCGGTCACCGATGCCGTGCGTTCGCCGCCGTCGAGCAGCGCGATCTCGCCGAGCACCGCGCCCGGTTCGGCATAGGCGAGCACGATCTCGCGCCCGCCTGCGGTCAGCATCGACACGCGCGCAGTACCCTCGGTCAGGATCAGCATCATGTCGCCCGGGTCGCCTTGGGCCAGCAATTCCCTGCCCTTGGCGAAATTGACTTGCACAGCGCGGCGCGCAATCTCGGCCCAATCCTCGACCGACAGGCCGGAAAAGATGCTGTCGGGGCCCTGCAACTCGGCGAGTTTCGCGTGATCCATTGCCTACACCCCTTTTGCCCGGCCTAGACCAGCCGGCTCTGCTTTACCGCCGCCTCGATGAAACCCGCGAACAAGGGATGCGGGTCGAACGGCTTCGACTTCAGTTCCGGGTGGAACTGCACCCCGATAAACCACGGATGGTCCGGGCGCTCAACGATTTCCGGCAACATGCCGTCGGGCGACATGCCCGAAAAGACAAGCCCGCCCTTTTCGAGCTGCTCGCGATAGGCGTTGTTGACCTCATAACGGTGACGATGGCGCTCGCTGATGTCGTTCGAACCATAGACGCTCGCGACATGGCTGTTCGGCGACAGCTTGGCCTCATAGGCGCCGAGCCGCATTGTCCCGCCAAGGTCGGTGTCGGCACCGCGCTGCTGCAAGCCTTCGGCGCTCATCCATTCGGTGATCATGCCGACGACAGGCTCGTCAGTGGGGCCGAATTCGGTGCTCGACGCGTCGGCAATGCCGCTCGTGTTTCGCGCCGCCTCGATGCACGCCATCTGCATGCCGAGGCAGATGCCAAAGAAGGGGACATTGCGTTCGCGTGCGAAGCGCACGCTCGAAATCTTGCCCTCGGACCCGCGTTCGCCGAACCCGCCGGGAACGAGGATGCCGTGCATCGGCTCGAGATTGGCGGCGAGATCCTCGTCCTTCTCGAACATTTCGGCGTCGAGCCAGCGGATGTTGACCTTGACCCGGTGCGCCATGCCGCCGTGGACGAGCGCTTCGTTCAGCGATTTATAGGCGTCGGGCAGCGACACATATTTGCCCACGACTCCGATCGTGACCTCGCCTTCGGGGTGCTGCTTGCGGTCCATGATGTCATACCACGCCGACAGGTCGGGCGCGGGCGCGTCGTGGATACCAAAGGCGCGGAGCACTTCGGCATCGAGACCTTCGCCATGATATTGGACCGGGACCGAATAGATGCTGTCGGCGTCGAGCGCCGGGATTACCGCTTCCTTGCGGACGTTGCAGAAAAGCGCGATCTTGGCGCGCTCGGTCTCGGGCAGCGGCTTTTCGCAGCGGCAGAGCAATATGTCGGGCTGGACGCCCAATGAGGCGAGTTCGCGCACGCTGTGCTGCGTCGGCTTGGTCTTGAGTTCGCCCGCGGCGGCGATGTACGGCACCAGCGTCACATGGACCGAGATCGCGTTTTCGCGTCCCTCTTCATTCTTGAGCTGGC
>CBJKNR010000180.1:0-7256 GCA_966417555.1 uncultured Sphingopyxis sp. | reverse complement strand
GTCGCCCACAAGCTGCCCCGTGTCGCCCACTTGGCCGCCACTCTCGCCATAGAAAGGCGTCTGGTTGGTCAGCACGACGACCTCGTCGCCCGCCTTAGCGTCGCCCACCGGCTTGCCGTCCCTGACGAGCCCGATCACGGTCGCCTCGCCCGCGGTCGAGGTGTAGCCTGTGAATTCGGTGCTGCCGTTGGTTTCGGCAAGGTCGAACCAGATTTCGTCCGATGCCTTCTCGCCGCTGCCCTTCCACGCCGCGCGCGCCGCCGCCTTCTGCTGCGCCATCGCGGCATCGAAGCCCGCGCGGTCGACGGAGATGTCGTTGGCGCGCAGCGCATCCTCGGTCAGGTCGTAAGGGAAGCCATAGGTGTCATAGAGCTTGAACGCGACCTCGCCGGGCAGCGTATCGCCCTTGCCCATGCCGACCGTCGCCTCGTCGAGCAGGCGCAGCCCCTTGTCGAGCGTCTGGCGGAATTTGGTCTCCTCGCGCTCGAGCGTCTCGGCGATCAGCGGCTGCGCACGGATCAGCTCGGGATAGGCGGCGCCCATCTCGGCGGTCAGCGACGGCAGCAGCCGGTGCATCAGCGGATCCTTCGCGCCGAGCAGATGCGCGTGGCGCATCGCGCGGCGCATGATCCGGCGCAGCACATAGCCGCGCCCCTCGTTCGAGGGCAGCACGCCGTCGGCGACGAGGAAGCTCGATGCGCGCAGGTGATCGGCGATCACCCGGTGGCTGGCCTGCGTCGGGCCTTCGGCGGGCACGCCGGTCAGGTCGACGGACGCTGCGATCAGCGCCTTGAACGTGTCGGTGTCGTAATTGTCGTGGACGCCCTGCAGCACCGCGGCAACGCGCTCGAGCCCCATGCCGGTATCGATGCTCGGCCGCGGCAGGTCAACGCGCTCGCCGCCCGGCAGCTGCTCATATTGCATGAACACGAGGTTCCAGATCTCGACGAAACGGTCACCGTCTTCCTCCGGCGATCCCGGCGGGCCGCCCCAGATATGGTCGCCATGGTCATAGAAAATCTCGCTGCACGGCCCGCACGGCCCGGTGTCGCCCATCGACCAGAAATTGTCGCTCGTCGCGATACGGATGATACGATCCTCGGGCAGGCCCGCGATCTTCTTCCACAGGTCGAACGCCTGATCGTCGGTGTGATAGACGGTCGCGGTCAGCTTCTCCGCGGGCAATCCCCAGGTCTTGGTGATCAGGTTCCAGGCATGCTCGATCGCCTGCTCCTTGAAATAGTCGCCGAAGGAGAAATTCCCAAGCATTTCAAAGAATGTATGGTGCCGCGCCGTATAACCGACATTGTCGAGGTCGTTGTGCTTGCCGCCCGCGCGCACGCATTTCTGCGATGAGGCCGCGGTGCTGTACGGGCGCTTCTCCAGCCCCGTGAAGACATTCTTGAACGGCACCATGCCCGCGTTGACGAACATCAGCGTCGGGTCGTTGTACGGCACCAGCGGCGCCGAAGGCTCGATATGATGGCCCGCCTCCCCGAAATAGTCGAGGAAAGAGCGGCGAATGTCGTTGGTCGATGTCATGCGCGCGATCTAGTGCGGTACGCCGCTTTTCTCAAGCGCGATGCACACGGTCGCACCGCCGCCCGGCGAGCCAGGGCGGCAGGATCAAAAGGCGGTCGCGATGCCTTTGCCCAGATAACAGGGCAGCTGGCGCAACACATCGGCCTTGGGCACGCCATCCTCGATCAGGTCCGGCGGCACTTCGGACGTATCGGTGCGCACCACGGTCCAGGCCGCGCCCGGCTCGGGGCGGTGGACGACGACATAGCCGCAATCCATCGTTCCGTTCTTGCGGTCGCCGCGAAAATCGAACGCGGCATAGAGACCCGCGGGCTGGCCAGCCGGGTCGAGATACCAGCTGAGGCGGAGCGGGCGTATCTGGCCGTCCGCCCACAGGGTCGCCCGTTTGCGCAGGTTCATTTCCCATTCGAGCCGCGGGTTCGACGCCTGGAACGACAGGCGAAGCATCGCATAAGCGGCGGCAAAATCCCGCCTTTCGAGCGCGAGCGTATATTCGGCGAACCGATCGATCGCACCCTCTTCGTCGGCCGCGGCCGGCTTGAAATCCTTCCCTGCGGGTGGAACGATCTCGCGCTCCACCTCGGGCGCAAGCATCGGCGGCGCGGCCACGGCGGCCGAAATGCAAGCAAGCGAGGCCGCGCCGGCAAGCAGCGCGCGACCTCGAAAATCAATAGCCATAATAGGCGCCACCCTTCTCTCGCGCGCGACGCCACGCCGGGCGGTCGTGGCACGCGTTCACGAAAGCGGCAAGCTTGGGATAGCGCGGCGCCATGCCCTGCATGATCGCGATTTCGGCCGGGAAGCTCAGCATGATGTCGGCCGCCGAGAGGCTGTCGCCGATGAAGTGGCCATTCTCCCCGACCCGGCTTTCCATATAGGCGAAATGCGAATCGAGTTGCTGCGAAATGCGCGGCTCGATCGGCGCGGCAGCTTCGCCTAGCCGCGCGGTATAGATGCGCAGCAGGATCGGCGTCATCGCCGACCCTTCGGCGAAATGCAGCCACTCGAGGTGCGTGATATACGCATCGCTGCCGCGCTCGGGAACGAGATGCCCGCCGCCATGACGCTCGCACAGATATTCGGTAATCGCACCCGATTCGGTAATGACGCGACCATTGTCCTCGATCACCGGCGACTTGCCGAGCGGATGCACCGCCAGAAGTTCGGGCGGCGCCAGATTGGTCGCTGGATCGCGGTCATAATATTTGATCTCGTACGACCCGCCGATTTCCTCGAGCAGCCAGAGAATACGCTGCGACCGGCTGTTGTTCAGATGGTGGACGATCAGGCTCATGGCTCTCCCCTGTCACTTGATTTCATGGATTCCGTTGCGGTCGATCAGCGCTGCAAGCTCGCGCACCAGCTTGGCCGCCAGGATTGCCGTGACGTCGCCGGCATCGCGGCCGGGATTGAGCTCGACAATATCGGCGCCGACGATCGGCGCGGTTTGTTTGTGCAGCACCGCAAGCACTTCGCGGACCGTCAGGCCGCCCGGCTCGGGATGCGCAACCCCGGGCGCGGCCGACGGGTCGATTCCATCGAGGTCGATCGAGATATAGAGCGGACCATCGAGTACGGGCACCCGATCAGGCGCAAAATTTGCCATGGGGAGGATTTCGACCCCGAAACGGGCGGCCTGTTCACGACAATGGCTGTTGAGGGTGCGGATCCCGACCTGCACCAACCTCTTGGTATGGCCGGCCTCGCAGATGCGGGCGAAGGGCGAGGCGTGACTGCGCGGGTTGCCGGCGAAATCGTCGTAGAGATCGGGGTGGGCGTCGAAGTGCAGGATCGTTACCGGGCCGAAACAGGCCGCGGCCGCCTCGACGAGCGGGAAAGTCACCGCATGGTCACCGCCAAGGGCAAGCGGAATGTCTCCATCTTCGTGCACATGGGCGATGTGGCGGCGGATCATCGCGTCGTCCTGCGCGGTGTCTTCGGTCAACGGAAGATCACCGTCGTCGGTGAGGACGACGTCGGCGCCGATTTCAGGGCCGAGCTCGCTCGCCATATTGCCGCGGTCGCTCCACAGCATCGCGCGGATTGCGGCGGGACCGGCGGCGGCGCCGCGTTCGAAACTGCTGTTGATGTCGGTCGGAAGGCCGAAGAGGCGGATCGCGGGCATGCGCCGCTTGTAGCCACTGGCAGGTACGGCGCAAGAAGCAACGGCGGGCGGGCCGACCTGCTTGGGAGGGGGAGAGCGCAGGTCAAAGGGGCTGGTGGCCCGCCGCCGTTAGCCGGCCGGTTCAAGCAAGGCGAACCGGCCGGATAGCAATCTCGATCAGATGTCGTCGTCGCCTTCGTCGTCGGGCCGGCCATCATTTCTTCGGCCACCGCGTCGGTGCGGCTGCGGATCGCGGCTTCAAGCCGCTCGCGCAGTTCGGGGTTCTCGGTCAGGAAATTCTTCGCATTTTCGCGGCCCTGCCCGATACGGATCGAGTCATAGCTGAACCAGGCGCCCGACTTCTCGACGAGCCCGGCCTTGACGCCGATGTCGAGGATTTCGCCGATCTTCGAGATGCCCTGCCCGTACATGATGTCGAATTCGACCTGCTTGAACGGGGGCGCGACCTTGTTCTTCACCACATTGACGCGCGTGGTGTTGCCGACGATCTCGTCGCCATTCTTGATCTGGCCGGTGCGGCGGATGTCGAGGCGAACCGAAGCGTAGAATTTGAGTGCGTTGCCGCCGGTCGTGGTTTCGGGATTGCCGTACATCACGCCGATCTTCATGCGCAGCTGGTTGATAAAGATCACCATACAGCGCGAGCGGCTGATCGAGCCGGTGAGCTTGCGCAGCGACTGCGACATCAGACGCGCCTGAAGCCCGACGTGGCTGTCGCCCATCTCGCCCTCGATTTCGGCGCGCGGGACGAGCGCCGCGACCGAGTCGACGACGAGCACATCGATCGCATTCGAGCGCACGAGCGTATCGACGATTTCGAGCGCCTGTTCGCCCGTGTCGGGCTGCGACACGATGAGTTCGTCGATGTTGACGCCGAGCTTGCGCGCATAAACGGGGTCGAGCGCATGTTCGGCGTCGACGAAGGCGACGGTGCCGCCGGTCTTTTGCGCTTCGGCGAGCGTGTGGAGTGCGAGCGTCGTCTTGCCCGAGCTTTCAGGACCATAGATTTCGATCACGCGGCCGCGCGGCAGCCCGCCGACGCCGAGCGCGATGTCGAGCCCGAGCGAGCCGGTAGAGATCGCCTCGACCTGCATCGCTTCTTTCTGGCCCAATTTCATCACCGAGCCCTTGCCGAACGCGCGATCGATCTGCGCGAGCGCGGCGTCGAGCGCCTTCTGCCTGTCCGTGTTGTTCACTGATTTCCCCGATTCGACGAGTGACAATTGTCCGGCCATGACCGTCCCTTTCCAGCTCTAGAGCGACAGCAGAAGCATCGCAACGCCGGAACCATGTGCCACATTTGTTCCTGAAGAACAAGTGGAGAACAAAATAAAATCGATCTCGAGGAAAGCTTGCTATTCGGCCGCAAACTCGTCCAGTGCCGCCTCGATATCACTGATCCGGAATGGCTTGGTAATCAGTTTACGATGTGCGTGCACCGGCGGGATGACATCGCCTCCGCCCGAGGTGAAGGCAAAGGGAATGCCACGCTCGGCGAGCGCGTCGGCGATCGGCCAGCCCTTTTCGTCGCCAAGGTTGATATCGACGAGCGCGCCGGCGAGCGGCTCCGAGGCGATGAACGCCAGCGCCTCCTCGTTGGTCGTCGCCTGCGCGGGTTCGGGAAGGTCGAGCGCGTCAAACATGTCCACGAGCATCATGCCGATCAGCACATCGTCCTCGACGAGCAGGATGCGGCGATCAGTGGCCATTGGACATCCGATGCGCGGCATCGTCGAGCGCCGCCGACGTCGCCTCGGCGAGTTGCGCGACCGAAAAGGGTTTGGGCAGGAAGGCCACATCGTCGATGTCGATCGACTGCCGAAGCTGTTCCTCGGCATAGCCCGACATGAACAGGACCGGCAGGTCGGGCCGCTTGGCGCGCATCGCGCGCACCATCGCGGGACCGTCCATCGTCGGCATGACAACATCGCTGATGATCAAGTCGATCTTCTCCATCTGTGCGAACCGTTCGAGTCCCTCTTCCCCCTGCGCGGCCGTGACAACGCTATAACCCGCACGGGTCAGTGCCCGTTCCGCGACGGCGCGCACCATATCCTCATCTTCGACAAGCAGGATGGTGCCGGTGCCCCACTGGCTCTTCCTTGGCTTGGCGGGCGGCGGCACCGCCGCCCGTGTGTCGCCATCGGCGCGATGTACCGGGAGATAAATCGAAAAGCTCGTCCCCTGCCCGGGTTTGCTGTCGGCAAAGATGAAACCCGCCGATTGCTTGATGATCCCGTATACGGTCGAAAGGCCAAGGCCGGTGCCCTTGCCGACGTCCTTGGTCGTGAAGAAGGGTTCGAAAATCTTGGGCAGCACATCGGCAGGAATCCCCGTGCCCGTATCGCTGACCTTGAGCGCGCAATAGTCGGCGGGCGGCATGAATTCGCTACCCATCTGGCGAACCTCGGCCGCCGACACCGGATAGGTTTCGATCGTAAGCGTCCCGCCGCCCGGCATCGCGTCGCGCGCGTTGACCGCAAGATTGATGATCACCTGCTCGAGCTGGCCGGGGTCGGCGCGAACGGCACCGAGACCCCGGCCGTGATGCACCGCCAGCTGTACCGTTTCGCCGATCAGCCGCTTCAGCAGGTGCGACACTTCCGAAATCACGTCGGGGAGCTGCAAAATCTGCGGCCGCAGCGTCTGTTGCCGCGAGAAGGCAAGCAATTGCCGCGTCAGGCTGGCGGCGCGATTGGCGTTGCTGCGGATTTGCTGGATATCGTCATAGTCGCTGTCGCCGGGCGTATGCCGCATCAGCATCAGGTCGCACGCACCGAGCACTGCGGTCAGGATATTGTTGAAATCATGCGCGACGCCGCCGGCAAGCTGGCCGACCGCCTGCATCTTCGATGCCTGCGCGACCTGCCGCTTGAGACGCGACTCCTCGCTCGAATCCTTGAGGCTGAGGAGCACTGCTGCCTCGCCCAGCCCGCGCACACCGACGACGCGCATCGACACCGGGTCGCCGCTCTGCCCCGCAAGCCGGATCGACAGGTCGCCGCCGACCTGTTGCCCGCTGCTGTGACGGCGAATCATGTCGGCGAGCGGCCCCTTGTCCTCGCCGACGACAATGTCACCGGGATAACGCGGCATCTTGCCTTCGGGCAGGCTCGCCGCGCGCACAAAGGCGCGGTTCATGTAGAGGAAGCGCCCATCGCGATCGACCATCGCAAGCCCGAAGGGCAGCAGCGACAGCAATGTTTCGACATAGGTCTGCGCAGTGCCCCGGTCGGCCGGCGCCATCTGCTCGTCGAGCATCGCAAGCAACATCGGCGAATTGCTGTCGGCGGGCGCGAGCGGAATCTGGATCAGGCGCACCGGGGTCGCGCGGTCGCCCTCGCGCGCGAAATAGAGCGCGCCGGCATCGTCGACCCGGATCATCGGGGCGACGTCGCGACCGGTATAGTGGCTCGCGTCATCCTCACCCAATGCGCGGAGCAGGAAGGCCTGGTTGGCAATGCGCAGGCGCCCCTCGGCGCTGACGAGTGCCGCCATTACCCCGGCATGGCCAAGCGCGCGCCCCGCGGCACCATCGAGATGACGGACGATCTCGGCCACGAGGTCCATCCGTTCGAGCGACGAGAAG
>CBJKNR010000179.1:0-7279 GCA_966417555.1 uncultured Sphingopyxis sp. | reverse complement strand
GGGCAAGGCCAAGCCGATCACCGGCAAGAAGAAATAAGATCAGAAAATCGTCCGGGGGACGATTTTCCTTATTTCTCCGCCGGAGGCAGCGCTCGAAACAGCACCGCCGGCTGTTCAGGATTTAGGATTAGGATTTCATCATGGCTCGTGAACCGCAGCGCCTTCGTCGGCGCGAACGCAAGAATATCTCGTCGGGTGTGGCGCACGTCAACGCGACCTTCAACAACACGATGATCACCATCACCGACGCGCAGGGCAATGCGATTGCCTGGTCGAGCGCCGGCATGATGGGCTTCAAGGGCAGCCGCAAGTCGACTCCCTATGCGGCGCAGGTCTGCGCCGAAGACGCGGGCAAGAAGGCTGCCGAACATGGCGTCCGCACGCTCGAAGTCGAGGTCAAGGGCCCCGGCGCCGGTCGTGAATCGGCGCTCCGCGCGCTGCAGGCGGTCGGTTTCCACATCACGTCGATCCGCGACGTGACGCCGATCCCGCACAATGGCGTCCGCCCGGCCAAGCGCCGCCGCGTCTGACGTCTTTTCGGGCGCGCCTCACCGCCGGGGCGCCGCCCGCACCAAATCCTCGCTGGACAGGCAAGCCGACCCCTGCCCGTCCGGCCCAAAGCAAAGGGAAGTCCATGACTGTCAATATCCGGAACTGGCAGGAATTGAAGAAGCCCAGCAACCTGGAAATCAAGGCCGGCGGCGACGGCAAGCGCAAGGCGACCTTCGTCGCCGAGCCGCTTGAGCGTGGTTTCGGCCTGACGCTCGGCAACGCGCTGCGCCGCGTGCTGCTGTCGTCGCTCCAGGGTGCGGCTATCACGTCGATCAAGATCGAGAATGTCCTCCACGAATTCTCGAGCCTTGCCGGCGTGCGCGAAGACGTCACCGACATCGTCCTCAACGTGAAGCAGATCGCGCTCAAGATGGAAGGCGAAGGCCCGAAGCGGCTCCAGCTTTCGGCGACCGGTCCCGCGACCGTCAAGGCCGGCGACATCATGGTGTCGGGCGACATCAAGGTGATGAACCCGAACCATGTCATCTGCCACCTCGACGATGGCGCGACGCTCAACATGGAACTCGTCGCCGACACCGGCAAGGGCTATGTCCCCGCAACCGCCAACCGTCCGGTCGACGCGCCGATCGGCCTGATCCCGGTCGACTCGCTCTACTCGCCCGTGCGCCAGGTCGCCTACAAGGTCGACAATGCCCGCATCGGCCAGGAACTGGACTATGACAAGCTGAACCTGACCGTCGAAACCGACGGCACGGTCACCCCCGAAGACGCCGTCGCCTATGCCGCGCGCATCCTCCAGGACCAGCTGCAGGTCTTCGTCCACTTCGAAGAGGCGATGAACGACAGCGGCCTGATCGGCATGGCGGCCCCCTCGGCCACCGCCGATGAGTCGGACGTCAACCAGCTCAACCGCTTCCTTCTCAAGAAGGTCGACGAGCTCGAACTGTCGGTCCGTTCGGCCAACTGCCTGAAGAACGACAATATCATCTATATCGGTGACCTCGTTCAGAAGACCGAAGCCGAAATGCTCCGCACGCCGAACTTCGGCCGCAAGTCCCTGAACGAAATCAAGGAAGTGCTGTCGTCGATGGGCCTGCGTCTCGGTATGGACATCCCCGGCTGGCCGCCGGAAAATATCGAGGAAATGGCCAAGAAGCTCGAACAGGAACTGCTTGGTTAAAATCCTCCCCGCCCGCGGGGAGGTGGCAGCCCGCAGGGCTGACGGAGGGGGGTGTCGGCTTAGCGCCGCGCTCGAACGGGAACCCCCTCCACCACCGCTTCGCGGCGGTCCCCCTCCCCGTTCCGGGGAGGAATATGGGAATGGGTCGGCCCGCAATCGACCTGGTCTGGGCTACCTCACACGGGCCCTTAACAAACGAAGGAATGGATTATGCGTCATAAATCGGGTGGCCGGAAGCTGCAGCGCACCAGCGCGCACCGCACGGCCCTGTTCCGCAACATGTCGGCCTCGCTCATCAAGCATGAGCAGATCACGACGACCGTCGCCAAGGCGAAGGAACTGCGTCCCTATGTCGAAAAGCTCGTTACGCTGGCAAAGCGCGGCGGCCTTGCCAACCGCCGCCTCGCGATGAGCCGCCTGATGGACGACACACAGCTCACCAAGCTGTTCGACGTTCTTGCCGAGCGCTACAAGGACCGCAACGGCGGCTACACCCGCATCATCAAGGCCGGCATCCGCGCTTCGGACGCGTCGCCGATGGCGATCATCGAATTCGTCGACCGCGACGTCGATGCCAAGGGCCAGGATTCGGGTCCGGTCGAACAGTTTGACGAGGATATGGCCGAAGCCTGAGCTTCGCCTCTTCGCTGAAGGATCAAGGGCGGCGTCCGAGCGGACAGCCGCCCTTTTTCTTTGCGGGGTGGAGGGCGGCTTCGGGGTGGCGAGCGGCCATTTGAAACCCGCGTGTGTTTCCCCTCCCGCAAGCGGGAGGGGAGAATAACGGCAGCTTCCGACCGGAAGCGGACATAAATCCTCCCCGCTTGCGGGGAGGGGGACCGCCGAAGGCGGTGGAGGGGGCGGGCGGCCTGAAGCGACGTTACGTGAGGATGCGAGCCCCCTCCGTCAGCCGCTACGCGGCTGCCACCTCCCCACAAGTGGGGAGGATCTAAGGTCCGCTCACCACCCCCAAGCCGTCGCAACCCTAAAAGCTGAGTTCGTCGTAAATCTTCGAGAGATCCCCGCCCCACGGGCCTTCGTAGCGGTCGAGCAGGTCGTGTGCGGGCGACTTGCCGCTCTGCGCGATGCGGCGGAGCGGTTCGAGGAAGCCGACCTCGTTGTCGCCCATCGAATTGACTTCGCCGCGCGCCGCGAGACCCGCGGCGGCGATGTCGAGCACGCGGTGCGCGAGCTGGCCGACGGTGCCGCCGCCGGGGGCAGGGGCGTCGAGGCCCTCGCTCGGCACGGCGTCGCGCAGCGCCTGCTGCTCCTCGATGCTCCAGCCCTTGACGAGATCCCATGCGGCGTCGAGTGCCTGGCTGTCGTAGAGGAGGCCGACCCAGAGGGCGGGGAGCGCGCAGATGCGGTTCCATGGGCCGCCGTCGGCGCCGCGCATTTCGAGGAAGCTCTTCAGGCGCACTTCGGGGAAGGCGGTCGAGAGATGGTCGTTCCAGTCGGAGAGGCGCGGTTTCTCGCCCGGCAATGCGGGCAGTTCGCCCTTCAGGAAGTCACGGAAACTCTGCCCCGCGGCGTCGATATATTTGCCGTCGCGGAAGACGAAATACATCGGTACATCGAGCATATAGTCGACATAACGTTCATATCCGAAGCCATCCTCGAACACGAAGGGCAGCATGCCGGTGCGCGCGGGGTCGGTGTCGGTCCAGATATGGCTGCGGTACGACATATAGCCGTTCGGCCGCCCTTCGGTGAAGGGCGACGAGGCGAAAAGTGCGGTCGCGAGCGGTTGGAGGGCGAGGCTGACGCGGAATTTCTGCACCATGTCGGCCTCGGACGAATAGTCGAGGTTGGTCTGGATCGTGCAGGTACGCAGCATCATGTCGAGGCCCATGCTGCCGACGCGCGGCATATGACCCAGCATGATCCTGTAGCGCCCCTTGGGCATGATCGGCAGCTCGGCGCGCGCCTTGTCGGGCCACATACCGAGCCCCAGAAAGCCGAGCCCGAGCTCGGCGCCGACTTCCTTCACCTGCTTCAAATGACGGCCGGTTTCGGCGCAGGTCTGGTGGAGATTTTCGAGCGGCGCGCCCGAAAGCTCGAGTTGCCCGGCAGGTTCGAGGCTGACGGTGCCGTCATTTCCCGAGAGCGCGATCACCTTCCCGCCCTCGATCACCGGTTCCCAGCCGAAGCGGGTGAGCGCCATGAGCAGGTCGTGGATGCCGCCGGGCTCGTCATAGGAGGGCGCGCGATGATCGGCGGTGCGATAGACGAATTTCTCGTGCTCGGTGCCGATGCGCCAGCGGTCCTTCGGCTTCTCGCCCTTGGCCATGGGGGCCGCGAGCTGGTCGCGTGATTCGACGACGGGATCGTTGCTGTCCGAGGCGGTTCTGGTGCTCATGTCGCGCCATTATACGGTTCGGTACAGAATGCAATCGACCGTTGAGGCGGCGCTATTTTCTGCGGCGTATCAGTTGACGGTGACGTCGAACGCGATCGCCATCGCACTTGCGGGTGACAGCGTCGCCGTGGTCGCGGCGATCGTGGTGCCGGCGATCGAGGCGCCGAACGGATCGCTCTCGTCGGCGCCGCTGGCATTGTCGTCCTCCGCGGTCGTCGCGCCGGTGCAGCTCGTGCCGCTGCGCAGCGAAGCCGGAACGAAGGTCGTGCCGGCGGGCAGCGGATCGGCGACGTTGATGCCCGTCGCAGTGCCGCTGCCGTTGTTGGCGACGAGGATGCAATAGCGCATCGTCGCGCCGGGGATCGCCTTGGGGTTGGCGGTGCCGTTCACCGGATCGGCGACGATGCTGCTCGTCTTCGCGATCGTCAGGTTGGCGGTCGGGCGGCAGAAGCTGATGTCGTGGATCGCCATGCCCTGCTGCCCGGGGTTGGCGGGGGCGAGGCTGTGGCTGCCATATTCGATGACGATGCTGTCGACGGGCGTGTTGAAGGTGACGGTGACCGTGCCGTCGGTGCTGGTGTCGGCCGAAAGCGCGTCGCCATAGGCGCTGTTTCCGATGACATAATTGGCGACGCCGTTGGTCAGCACCGGATAGACGGTGGCGCCATTGTAGGTCCCGGTGACGGTGACGCGGTCGGCAAATTGCGCGGCGCTATGGTCGACGTCGAACAGCCGGAACTGCGCGCCGGGCACCGCGGTCGGCAGCGTGATCGTCGAGGTGACGGTGCCCGCCTGCCCGGTGAAATCGACAAGCTCGAAGATCGAATATTGTGCGGGTGAGAGCCCGCCGGTCACGACATTCTGCCGCGTCGGCGACTGGCCGCCATAGGTTGCGTTGGTGAGAAAGCTGCCGCCGCTGATCGCGATGCTGAAGCTCGTGGTGCCGATTGCGGTCAGCGCCGCGCTGCTGCTCGTCGTGCCCGCGGGCCAGCTGATGCTGTCCCAGTCGTGCAGCGTGGTCCCGACCGGACAGACGAGCGTGGGCGGCGTTCCTGCGACGCGCGAGCCCGACACGGTGAAGGTCGCGCTGTCCTGATCATCCTCGCCCGCTACATTATTCCCGGGCGTCGAATCGGGGTCGAGAGCCGGCGAGGCGCTGATCTGGGCGCTGTTGGTGACGCTTGCGCCCGCGGTCGCCGCGACGGTCCCGCTGATCGTCAGCGTCCGCGTCACCCCCGCGGGAATGTCGCCGACGCTCCACAAGCCGGTGCCGCTGTCATAGCTGCCGAAACCCGACGCGCCGGTGAAGCTGAACCCGGCGGGCAGATTGTCTTGCACCGTCACCCCGGTCGCGGTCAGCGTCGACCCGCTCGCATTGGTGACGCTCAGCACATAGTTGATGCTGGCCCCGAAGGCGGGTGCGGCGTTGCTGACCGATTTGGTCAGCGACAGATCGGCATGGGGCGAGAGCGGCACCGTCGTCAGATAGAGGTGCGCGCGCGCAAAATTGCCGCTGTCGCCGTTCAGCGAATCGCAGATCGCGAGTTGCCATGTCCCGGTCGACCCTTCGCCGTTGAAGCTGGCGAGCGAACCCTCGGGCTGGAACGTCCGCTGATAGGGCGGTGCCGCCGTCGTGTTGTCGCTCGAACTATGGGTAGAGATATTCGCCGCGGCGCCGTCGTCGAACAGCACGTTCAGATTGTCGGCCGAGGTGCCGACATTGGTGATCAGATTGACCACGGTGCCGCCGGGCGAGGTCAGCGTCGCGCGGATGTCGCCGCGATAGCTGTGCGTCAGCTGGACGCCGATGTTGACGTCGCTGATCTGCGCGTTCGCGGCGACAGCGAAATTGCGCACGAGCGGGCTGGTGCAGGGCGTCGCGCTTTCGCTGATCGTGCCGGTTGCCGTGTTGCTGTAGCTGGTGGTGGTCTGCGCGGAAGCGGGATAGGCGGCCAGCACCAAGGCCAGCCAGGCGAGCAAGATACAGGCCCGCGCAGACTGCAAACACTGGCCCCCACGCCAGCGGTATCGGCTCTGGTCCCGCCGTTGCATGGCGCCGCTATGGGGGCGGTTTGGCTAATATCAGGTTAAAATCGGGGCGTTGGCGGCGATTTTGTACGGTGTTGGGACAGGTTGGGGTGGCGTGGCTGTTTTCGACCGGAAGCTGCCGCCTCTTGCATCGTCACCCCGGACTTGATCCGGGGTCCATTCTCGCAGCGCCGAAGGAATGGATCCCGGATCAAGTACGGGATGACGAAAGGGGGAACGACCGCTCCCCACCCCATAGCCGGCATCTGCCGCTCAAAAAAACGCTGTCCTACATTATCCGGCTGTGCCAGCCTCCATCCCGGTTCTTTGAATTGGCAGATAAAGGCGGTCGCTACCCGAGCGGCCGAGTACAGCAAGGCGCGGCATGCCAGGCGCGTCCAGCACGCTGCGAGGTTCAAATCGGCGCGCGCATTGGGCTGAACTTTCCTGAACTTTGAACTATCAGGGGCCGGAATGACGAATGGTAGGAAGCGACCGAATCCAGCCGTCGCCCCAAAGCCGCTATCCCTGACGCGGCCGTTGGCCGACAACGGGCCGATAGCCTCGTGCCCCCGGCCGGTTGAGACAAGCCCGTGTTGATCGGGTATCGTGCAAATATGAGCAGCGAAATGATCGACCTTTCCGTCCGCCGCCTTGGACTCGCCGATCCCGGCGATGCTGCGCTGACGCGCGCGATCGCCATCGAGGCGCCGGTATCGGTCGAAGTGGGCGGGATCGGCTATGCGGTGATGATGGCGACGCCCGTCGACCTTGAGGATTATGCGGTCGGCTTTGCGCTGGGCGAAGGACTGGTCGAAAGCCCGGACCAGATCGCCCGCATCGACGTTCATGCGATCGAGGGCGGCTGGGCGCTCCGCATCTGGCTGCCGGCCGAGCGCAACCGGATCGCGCTCGAGCGGGCGCGCAAGCGGGTGAGCGAGAGCAGCTGCGGCCTCTGCGGGATCGAGAATATCGAGGCGGTGCTGCGACCGCTTCCCCCCGTGACGGCGCGGATCGCGACCGACGCCGCCGCCATCGCGGCGGCGCTCGCCGCGCTCGGCGACCATCAGCCGCTCGGCCGTGCGACCGGCGCGGTCCATGCCGCCGCTTTCTGCACGCCCACGGGCGATATCCTGGTCGCACGCGAGGATGTCGGGCGGCACGATGCGCTCGACAAGCTGATCGGCGCGCTGGCGCGCGCG
>CBJKNR010000178.1:0-7280 GCA_966417555.1 uncultured Sphingopyxis sp. | reverse complement strand
GAATATGGCATCGATCGGCTCGAGCTGCACGAGGGCGCCGTGCTGCCGGGGCACCGCGTCGTGCTCGTCGACGATTTGCTCGCGACCGGCGGCACGATCCTCGCCACGGCAGCGCTGATGCGGAGCGTCGGCGCAGAGGTCGCGGCGGCGCTGTTCGTCATCGACCTCCCCGATCTCGGCGGATCGCGGCGGCTCGGCGACGCGGGCCTCGCGTGCGAAACGCTGATCGCCTTCGACGGCGACTGACCTCGACCGGCCATGACGCGCGGGACTTGGCGCGAAGAACAGGTCAGGCCGCGATATCGGCCATTGCCGCGTCGGCTTCGATACAGAAGAGCGCGCGCGCCTTGCCGCCCGCTTTCGCGCGGTAGAGCGCGGCGTCGGCGCACGCCAGAAGGCGTTCCAGCTCGACCCCCAGCTTGGGCGCCGTGGCGATGCCGACACTCGCCGACACCGACATCGATATTTCGTCGATGACATAGGGTTTGCTGATCTCGCGAATAATCCGGCGCGCGAGCAGTTCGGCTTCGGATTCGTCGTGCAGCCCGACCTGGAGCACGATGAACTCGTCGCCGCCGAGCCGCGACACGACATCTTCGGCGCGGACATTGGCCTCGAGACGGCGCGCGACCTGTTCGAGCAGTATATCGCCCGCCGGATGACCGTAGCGATCGTTGATCGCCTTGAACCCGTCGAGATCGAGGAAATGGAGCGCGACGAGGTTGCGCGCGCGTATCGCGGTATCGGTGTGAAGCTGGAACAGCTCGCGCAGCATCAGGCGGTTCGACAGCCCGGTCAGCGCGTCGGTCTTCGCGAGTTTCGCCATGTCGTGCCGGGCAGTGTAATGCTCGACCGCGGAGCGATAGAGATGCGCGGGTCTGCAGGCTGAGCGCGGTGATCATTGCGACGACGAGCGCCTCGACCAGGAACAGTTCGGCGTGGAGCGTCATCGCATGGGGCTCGATCGCATGGAGCAGCAGCGCGGCGACCGTCGGCAGGGTCGCGAGCAGCAAGCTGATCACGCAGATATTCGGGCGGATCGAGGTTCGCGAGACAATTCCGGCGCCAAAGCTGAACACCAGGCTGACCGTGATCAGGTGCAGCAGCGGAAAATGGGCGGATATCGCGATCACATTGAGTAGCGCGAGCAGGATGGCGAAGGCGTAGTTGCCGATCGCATATCGCCGCTCCCAGCGCTTCAGCTCGTCGAAGTTCGTCGGCGTCGTACGGAAATAGGCGCGGATTGTGGCGAGGCGCGCAAGGGTGGTGATCGCGCCCAGCGCGGCGAGCAGAAGGAGGAGAGGGTTGTCGATCTCGCGGCCGACAAGCACACAGATCCCGACGAAAACGGCGCCAAGCCCGAATATGGGCAGCCACATGCTGAACAGCATCGCCACGAAATCGCGATACACCGGCAGGGGCAGCGCCGCGGGGCTGGGAAATATCCGCAGACGCAAAGGGCGCGGCCCGATCGGCGTGGGGGAATCCGACCGTCTCATGCCGCCAATGTGCGCCGACAAGGTTAACGTCGGGTCAATGGCTCGTGCGGCGGCGGGCAGCGCGCGTAATCCTCAACGCAAAGAAAAAGCCCGCGCCGAAGCGCGGGCTATCGCCCCCGTGGCAAGCGGGCCAATTCTCAGAAGGGTACCCAATTCTGCTTTTTGCGGAACTTCATGTAGCCGACGTTCGCACCGAGCCGCGCGCCGACGCCGACGCGGATCGGGATCAGCACCACGTCGCCGCGGCGCAGGTAGCTCGCGTTGAAGCCGCCGACGAGATAGGCGGCGCCTTCGCCCGCAGGATAGCGCTTGTAGAGATCTTCGCTGTCGAAGAGATTGTAGACGAGGACGAAGGTATTGCCTGCGTTCGCGCCGGCGTCGAAACCGACCGACGGGCCCGTCCAGTAGGCGGGAAGCTCGCCCTCGACCTTGTGATGCAGCGTGCCCGAGCCATAACGCACGCCGAGGACGAGCGCGCCGCCAGCTTCGCGGCCGACAATATAGGCGTTGGGCTCGCCCTGTTTTTTGAGAATATCCTCGATCATCCCGGCGAGGCCCTGCGCGCCCTTGCCGAACACACCCTCGGCCGCGCCGATCAGATCGTCCTTCTTGTAGGTCGATCCGGGCGCCGCTGCGGTCGATGTTGTCGAAACATCGCCCGCGGTCGCCGTGCTGTCGACGGGCGCTTCGCTGGTCTGCTGGTCGCCCGTGGCAAGGTCGCTGTCATAGGATTCGCCCGGGGGTGTCTCGTTCATCACCGGTGGCGGCGCGGGATTGTCGAGATCGGAATCGATCGCGGTGTTGCTGGGATCGATCTCGCGCATCTGGGCCGCCGCCGGAACCGGCGTCAGCGCGAGGCCGAGCGATGCCGCGGCTGCCAAGGCGAGGCTGGTGAACGTCTTCCGCATAATAGACCCCCGAGTACCGAGCGGCGCAACGGCGCCGAAATCTACTTTAACCATGACTCGCTTTGACGCCGGGGCAAATGAACCGGCGATGACCCGAGTCGAATTTACGCCGGGCCGAATCATTCGGGCGACGAAATCTCGTCGAGGCGCATAAAATTGCACAATCTTTGCCGTTGCGGGGCGCGAAGTGCATGGCTATAGCGACCCGCCTAGGCCAAACTGCCGTTAGCGCGGCAGACCATGCGGAGACGTGGGTGAGTGGCTGAAACCAACGGTTTGCTAAACCGTCGTACTGGTAAATCCGGTACCGAGGGTTCGAATCCCTCCGTCTCCGCCATTTCCTGAAAATACACTCATCCCTGCCGCGAGGTTTGCGCGGATTCGGCGGAGCATCCGGTAGTATGTTTTGACGGAGCGCCACTTGGCGCCTGATCCCGATGAAACGACCATGCTCCAACAACGCAACTCGCCGAAGTTCGGCTCGATCGTGTCTGGACCGGGATGTGTGGGCGATCGGTGTCCCGGGAAGGGGTTGCCTATGACGGCTGCCTGCGCCAGCATCGAAGCCTACCCAAGTTCGGACTTCCCAACGACGCGTTCGCGCGAAGGAGGACAGATGTTCCATGCTCCGATGCTGCGGGGCAAAAAACTGGTTCAATCCATGTTTGCGCGTCGCGGCTACAGAATTGTAAGGTCGGAAACTGACCTGCAGTATCGGTCGACATCATCCGACGCGCGCAACGCTGCCAGCTTGCTTCATGAGATACTCCCCGTCGTGCAGCACAACGCGCTGACCGGAGAATGGCCGACACCAGAGTTTCTGGAGCGCTATTTCGATGCAGACCGTCTTGCGATGGCTCGTCTTCTGCTCGAGCAGTGCGATGCCGAAGACGTCGAAATCGAGCGCAAGCGCGTTCTGGACATCGGATGCCACGCCGGGAGCCTGCTGCGCCTCATGCGCGCAAGATACCCGGAAGCCTCCCTTTTCGGATGCGACATCAGCGATGTGAAACTCGCGATGGCCAAACGGGCCTGCCCGGACGCCGAACTGTTTTTCAGCGCGCTTTCGGACCTTCCCGGGTCATCGCGCTACGACGTGGTGTTTCTGATGGAAGTGCTCGAGCACACGGTAGATCCCGAAGCGGTCGTCCGGCGCCTTCTCGAAATTGTGTCAGCCACCGGCACGCTCATATTGACGGTTCCCGATGGGCGGAAGGATCAATTTCCCGCCAAGGAATATAATGCAGAGTTCGATTCCTACGCGGGCCACATCAACTTCTGGAGTCCGGAGAGCTGGACCTATTTCCTTGCACGGATCGCCCCTGAATGGAAACTTCGCACGGGAACCTTGCCGACGGGCCACTTGTTCGCAGCGCTGAGCATGAAGAACAAAGCGATCTAGACGTCCGCTTCCATCGCTGTTCAATCGCCAGAATCGATCAGGGCTGCGTGGCGGCAGTTTTCCCGTGATCGCCGCTCGGCCCACAAGGAAAATCTAGTCCGGGTATGAATGAGGGAAAGGTTTGCGGGCCTTGGTCGAAAAGGCCAGTGTTTTCAATTCTCTATAAAGAGAAAATGGAGGAGAGTGAGGGATTCGAACCCTCGGTACCGTTGCCGGCACTTCGCATTTCGAGTGCGACGCTTTCGACCACTCAGCCAACTCTCCTCGCTGAGAGGAGACGCCCCTAGCGGCGGTCCGCGAGACTTGCAACCCTCTCGTCACAATTTCGCGAATCCGCCGCCGGGAAGACGTGGTGGTCAGGGTCTGTCGGCCTCCCACCAATAGGGCTGGCGCTTGCGGGTCCCCGTCTCGGCCTCGTTCATCGTGAGCGGATCGTAAAGCCGCCCGCCGAGCATCACGCGGTGGATTTTCTCGGTATTGCGGATGTCCTGCGTCGGGTCGGCGTCGAGAATCAGGAGGTCGGCGAGCTTGCCGGCCTCGAGCGATCCCACATCCTTGCCATAGCCCAATGAGGTCGCCGGCATGATCGTCGCGGCGCGCAGCGCGTCGATATTGCTCCAGCCGCCGCGCACGAACGACCAGATTTCCCAATGCGCGCCGAGCCCCGATTGCTGGCCGTGGGCCCCGATCGACACCATGCGGCCCGCCGCGGCGATCTTGCCCGCCTCGCGCGCCGAATCATCGTCGACATAGTCGCCTTCGGGCGCGATCACGCGGCGCTTGTTGTTCGCGGCGAGCTCGGTCGGGGGGATGTGCTTCGTCAGGATCGGATGCTCCCAGACGTTCGTATGCGCGCGCCAATAGGGATCGCCTGCAGGGCCGCCATAGGTGACGACGAGCGTCGGCGTATAATCGACCTGCGTCTGGCCCCACAGTTGTACCAGGTCCCTGTAGAAGATGTGGAGCGGGACATTGTGCTCGACCGTCGAATTGCCGTCCTGGATCAGCGTCACGTCCTGCGTGAACAGCGACCCGCCCTCGGGCACCACGGTCATGCCCTCGGCCTGCGCTGCCTTCACAACCATCTGGCGCTGGTCGCGGCGCGGCTGGTTGTAATTCTTGACGCTGTGCGCGCCCTGCGCTTTCAGGCGGCGGACGTGCGCGAGCGCGTCGTCATAGCCGTTGATCTCCGCATAGACCCCCGCGGCCTTCGCGCCGTAGATGACCTCGCCGGTCGAGAAGATGCGCGGCGCGAGGATCAGGCCGGCGCGCTGCATTTCGGACGAGACGAAGATTTCCGACGCGCGTGACGAGGGATTGTGGCTCGTCGTCGTGCCCATCGCGAGATTGACGATCTCCGACCAGTTCTGCTGCGGCACCAGTTCGTCGTCGCCGTGCGAGCCGTGCGCGTGCGCGTCGACGAATCCGGGGACGATCGTCTTGCCCGTCGCATCGACGGTCACCGCGCCCGCGGGAACGGTGATCGCGCCCGCCGGACCGACCGCGGTGATCCGGTCGCCGTCGATGACGATCGCGCCATTTTCGATCACGCCGCCGTCCGTACCGGCCATCGTCACGATCTTTGCGCCGGTGATGACGACCACGCCCTTATGCTTCGCCGCCGCCTGCGTCATCGACAGCGACACGCCGTCGGCCGGCGGGGTGAATTTCGGCGCCTTTTCATCGACGGGGGCATTGGCGAAGAGGCTGGCGAGATCGGCGCTGAACAATGTCGCACCGCGGCTCCAGTGGAGGCGGCGGCCGCCGTCCGACCAGTGCATATATTCGGCGCCGCTGCCCGACACGCGCGTCACCGGAAGCGCGCCGCTCTTGGTGCCGAGCGACACATCCTGCCCGCCGGGCATCAGCGGCGTGACATAGGCGTCGTAATTCTGCCGGAAGGCGAGGGTGCCGCCGTCGGGCGAAATCTCGTAGTCGCTGACGAGTTCGCCATTGGCGTGGACGCGCTTGTCCTGACCATGAAGGTCGGTGCTGACGAGCTGGCTCTTGCCGCCACCCGCCGTGACCATGAAGACGCGGTCGTTCGCCGCGCCGAATTGCGGTTTGGCGCCGTCGCTCGCGATCCGTTCGGCCGCCCCGCCCGCTGCAGCGATGCGATAGACGCCGGGGTCCTCGCTCCAGCGGCCCGAGGTCAGCCCGCCGCTGCCGCGCCGTTCGAAGACGATCGTCTTGCCGTCGGGCGAGAAGCGCGGCTCGGCATAGTGGCCAGGCACCGCCGTCAGCTTGCGCGAGGCGCCGCCGCCCGCGCCGATGGTGTGGATCTCGCCCATGCCCGAGTCGGTCCAGCGGATGAAGACGATCGACTTGCCGTCGCGCGACCAGCTCGGCCACAGCTCCATCGCGTCGTCCTTCGCGCCCGTCAGCCGCCGCGCGGCGCCGCCGGTCGCGGGCTTGACCCAGAGCTTGCCGAGCGTTTCGAATACGACGCTGCGCCCGTCGGGCGACACTTCGGCCCAGCGCGGCATTTTGGTCGCGAAGCTGTCGGGTGCGACCTCGACCGCCGGATGCGTCGCATCGACGATCACGCGGTCGTCGGCGATGTCGAACGGGATCACGCGCGCCTCGCCGCCGGCACCGCTGACGCGCCGCAGCTTGCCGCTCGCCCAGAAGACGATGTCCTTGCTGTCGGGGGTCCACGCCATGTTCGGATAGACGCCGGTCACCGCCCAGGTTTCCTGCATATCCTGATCGAGCGCGTCATAGACTTTCTTCTCGGAGCCCGAGGCGAGGTCCTTCACATAGAGTTTCGACTGCGTGCCTTCGCGGCGCACGAAGGCAAGGCGCTTGCCGTCGGGCGAGGGCGTCGGGCGCACCGCGCCGCCCGGGCCCGAAGCCGCGGTGCTGACCTCGCCGTCATCAAGGCTGTAGCGCTCGATATGGAAGAGGTCGGTGTTGCTGTCCTGCGCATATTCGAAAATCGGTCCCGGGGTGACGTTGCGCGTATAGAAGACGCTCTTGCCATCGGCGGCAAAGATCGGCTCGCCGAGTTCCTTCTGGTGTTGCTCGTTCGGTTTCTTGACCAACGGCACGCCCGCGCCGCCCGAGACATGGTACATCCACACCTCGCCGGTGCCGAGCGAGCGGCCCGTCGTGAAATGCTTCTTGGCGACGATGAACTGGCCGTCGGGCGACCAGCTCGGCTGGTTGAGCAGGCGGAAATCCTCTTTCGAGATCTGGCGCTTGTCGCTGCCGTCACGGTTCATCAGCCAGATATTGTCGCCGCCCGCGCGGTCGGAGACGAAGGCGATGCGCCTGCCGTCGGGCGAGAAGCGCGGCTGATGCTCATAGGCGAGACCCTCGGCGATCCGCGTCGGCGTGCCGCCCCCGATCGGCATGGTGTAGATGTCGCCGAGCAGGTCGAACGCGATGGTGCGGCCGTCGGGCGCGACATCGACGTTCATCCAGCTGCCTTCGTCGACCGCGATCTGCACCTTGCGCGTCATCATTCCG
>CBJKNR010000177.1:0-7322 GCA_966417555.1 uncultured Sphingopyxis sp. | reverse complement strand
GCAAGAAGCTCTTCGGCTATACGTCGATGGTCTATGCGACGGTGTGCATCACCATCCTGTCGTACATCGTGTGGCTGCACCACTTTTTCACCATGGGGTCGGGCGCGAGCGTCAACAGCTTCTTCGGCATCACGACGATGGTGATCTCGATCCCGACAGGAGCGAAGCTCTTCAACTGGCTCTTCACCATGTACCGCGGCCGCATCCGCTTCGAACTGCCGATGATGTGGACGATCGCCTTCATGCTGACCTTCGTCATCGGCGGCATGACCGGCGTGCTGCTCGCAGTGCCGCCCGCCGACTTCGTGCTGCACAATTCGCTGTTCCTGATCGCGCACTTCCACAATGTGATCATCGGCGGCGTGCTGTTCGGCCTGTTCGCGGCGATCAACTATTGGTGGCCCAAGGCCTTCGGCTTCAAGCTCGACGTCTTCTGGGGCAAAATCAGCTTCTGGTGCTGGGTGGTCGGCTTCTGGGTCGCCTTTACCCCGCTCTATATACTCGGCCTGATGGGTGTGACCCGGCGTATGCGCGTGTTCGACGACCCGAGCCTGCAGATCTGGTTCGTGATCGCCGGCGTCGGCGCGGCGATTATCGCCGCGGGCATCGGTGCGATGCTGGTCCAGTTCGCCGTGAGCATCTGGCGCCGCAAGGAGCTGCGCGAGGAAAGCGGCGATCCGTGGGACGGCCGCACGCTCGAATGGGCAACCAGCTCGCCGCCGCCCGACTATAATTTCGCCTTCACGCCGGTGATCCACGACCTCGACGCATGGTATGACATGAAGTCGCGCGGACACCAGCGCCCGGTCAATGGCTATCGCGACATCCATATGCCGAGCAACACCGGCACGGGGATGATCCTGTCGGGCTTCTGCCTCGTGATGGGCTTCGCACTCGTCTGGCACATCTGGTGGCTCGTCGCGCTGAGCTTTGCCGCGACGCTCGTCGGCGCGATCTATCACACCTTCAACTACAAGCGCGATTTCGACATTCCGGCGGCCACGGTCACCGCGGTCGAGGACGCGCGCACCCGCCAGCTGGCCGGAGCCTGATCCGATGAGTGCCAAAACGATAACCGCAGACGGGCCCGTCCAGTTCTACGACCTCGACGAGCATGCGCATCCCGAGGGGCACAGTACGATGCTGGGCTTCTGGATCTATCTGATGAGCGACTGCCTCATCTTCGCGATCCTGTTCTCCTGCTATGCGGTACTCGGTGGCAGCTATGCCGCGGGGCCGGCGCCGAAGGATCTGTTCGACCTGAAACTGATCGCGCTCAACACCGCGATGCTGCTCTTCTCGTCGATCACCTACGGCTTTGCAGTGCTCCAGATGCAGCAAGGCAAGGTGAAGGGCGTCCAGATCTGGCTCGCGATCACGGCCTTATTCGGACTCGCCTTCCTCGGGATCGAACTCTTTGAATTCCACCATCTGATCGAGATCGGCGCGGGGCCGCAGCGCAGCGCCTTTCTGTCGAGCTTCTTCACGCTCGTCGGTACGCACGGGCTGCACGTCACCTTTGGCATCGTCTGGCTGGTGACGCTGATGGTCCAGCTGTCGAAGCACGGACTGATCGCCGCGAACAAGCGCCGCGTGATGTGCCTCAGCATGTTCTGGCACTTCCTCGATGTCGTGTGGATCGGCGTCTTTACCTTTGTCTATCTGATGGGAGTGCTGCGGTGAGCCACGATACCCACACGCACGGCGGGCACCACGAGATCGAGATGCCGCACGCGTCGATGCGCGACTATGTCATCGGCTTCGTCCTGTCGGTGATCCTGACTGCCATTCCCTTCTGGCTGGTGATGACGATGCCGCTGAGCCCCGGTGCGACCGGCGCGATCATCATGGGCTTCGCGGTGGTGCAGATTGTCGTCCACATGGTCTTCTTCCTCCATATGACGCCGAAGGCCGAGGGCGGCTGGTCGCTGACCTCGCTCGTCTTCACTATCATCGTCGTCGTGATCATGCTCGCGGGGTCGCTGTGGGTGATGCACCACCTCAACACCAATATGATGCCGATGCCGCACGAGCCGACCGGTCAGACGACGAGTCAGGTGCTTTGACACGCACTCGCCGCGCGGCCTTCGCCGCTGCGGCGCTGATCGCGGCGATCGGTCTCGCGGCGCTCGGCGTCTGGCAGATCGAGCGGCGCGCGTGGAAGCACGAGCTGGTCGCGGCCGTCGAAGCGCGCATCCACGCCGCGCCGGTGGCGGCACCGGGGCCGGGCAAGTGGGAAGCGGTCGACGCGAAGACCGACGCCTATCGCCGGATCACCGCGACGGGCATTTTCCGGCACGATCGCGAGACGCTTGTTCAGGCGGTGACCGATCGCGGCCCGGGTTTCTGGGTGCTGACGCCGCTCGAAACGCCGGCGTTCACCCTGCTGGTCAACCGCGGTTTTGTGCCCAAGGGCCGGCGCGCGCCGGAGAAGCGTGCGGCGGGCAATGTCGCCGGACCGGTGACGGTGACCGGGCTGCTCCGCGTGACCGAGCCCGGCGGCGCCTTTCTCCGCTCGAACGACCCGGCGGCGGACCGCTGGTTCTCGCGCGACGTCGCGGCGATCGCAAAGGCAAAGGGGCTGCGCAACGCTGCGCCCTATTTCGTCGACGCCGACGCGTCGCCGAACCCGGACGGCTATCCGGTCGGCGGGCTCACCGTGGTGCGCTTTCCCGACAATCATATGGTCTATGCACTGACCTGGTTCGCGCTCTCTGCGCTCAGCCTCTTTTTTGCGTGGCGGCTGTGGCGTATCCGGGATCGATGACCCAACCGACGATCCTGTCGACGGCGCCGGCCCGGGCTCCCGCTGGCCGCCGCAACATGACGCTGCTGATCCAGCTCCGCTGGCTCGCGGTTGGCGGGCAGCTTGCGACGATCGGGATCGTCAGCGGACCGATGGGTATCTCGCTGCCGCGCGCGCCCTTGCTCGCCGCGATCCTCGTGCTGATCGCGATCAACTTCGCGAGCGCCGCCTTGCTCCGCCGCGGTCGCGGCGTCACCAATGCCGAACTCACCGCGGCGCTGCTGTTCGACGTCGCGGCGCTCAGCTGGCAGCTTCACCATAGCGGCGGGCTCGCCAATCCCTTCGCTTCGCTGTTCCTGCTCCAGGTCGTGATCGGCGCGATCCTGCTCACCCCGCGCTCGTCGTGGGCGATCGTAGTCGCGGCGCTTGCCGCGCTTGCGGCGCTGCGCGTCGATCCGACGCCGCTCGTCCTGCCGCCCGCCTATGCTGACGATCCGATGGGTCTTTATCTCCAGGGCAGCTTCGTCTGCTTCCTGCTGATTGCGGTGCTGCTTGTCGCTTTCGTCACGCGGATCAGCCGCAACCTGCGCGACAGCGACGCGGCGCTCGCCGCCAGCCGCCAGCGCGCGGCGGAGGAGGACCATATCGTACGCATGGGGCTGCTCGCGTCGGGCGCCGCGCACGAACTCGGGACGCCGCTGTCGACGCTGTCGGTGCTGATCGGTGACTGGCAGGCAGCGCCACGGCTCAAGGACGACCGCGAGCTCCAGGAGGATCTCGCCGACATGGACACCGCCGTACAGCGCTGCAAGGCGATCGTCAGCGGCATCCTGATGTCGGCGGGGGAGGCGCGCGGCGAGGCTCCGCAGCTCACCACGATGCGCGCCGCTTTCAACGAGATCGTCGCGCACACACGCGCTGTACGTCGCCCGGGCACGGTCGAGTTCAATGACCGCTTTGGCGCCGATGTCGCGATCGTGTCCGACCCGGCGCTGCGGCAGGTGATCGGCAACGTCCTCGACAATGCGGCCGAGGTGTCGCCCGACTGGACCAGCTTCACGACCTCGCGCGACGGCGACATGCTGGTGATCGAGATTGCCGATCGCGGACCCGGTTTCAGTCCGGAGATGCTGGAGAGTTTCGGTCAGCCCTATCGCTCGACCAAGGGGCGGCCCGGTGGCGGGCTCGGCCTGTTCCTGCTTGTCAACGTGCTGCGCAAGCTCGGCGGCGGCGCCAGCGTATCGAACCGCGACGCGGGGGGCGCGCTGGTCCGGATATTCCTGCCGATTTCGGCGCTCGCGCAGCCGGGTGGAGAGACGACATGACCGAGGCCAAGGGCGACCGGCGCCATTTGCTGATCGTCGAGGACGACGAGGCTTTTGCGCGGACGCTGAAACGCTCGTTCGAGCGTCGCGGCTATGCCGTGGAAGTGGCGCACAGTCCCGAGGAGATGGACGCGCTGCTCGCCACCTTCCGGCCGGGCTATGCGGTCGTCGACCTCAAGCTCGGCGGCGCGTCGGGTCTCGCGTGCGTGCAGACGCTGCGCGCGCTCGATCCGGCGATGCGCATCGTCGTCCTTACAGGCTTTGCGAGCATCGCGACCGCGGTCGAGGCCATCAAGCTCGGCGCCTCCTATTATCTTGCCAAACCGTCGAACACCGATGACATCGAGGCGGCGTTCGAGCGGTCGGAGGGCAATATCGAAACGCCGCTCGATGCGCGCCCGTCGTCGATCAAGACGGTCGAGTGGGAGCATATCCACCAGGTGCTGGTCGAGACCGACTTCAACATTTCGGAAACCGCGCGCCGCCTCGGGATGCACCGGCGGACGCTCGCGCGAAAGCTGGAGAAACGGCAGATACGTTAGCGCAACGCGCCAACCAAGATCCGTTCGCCCTGAGCTTGTCGAAGGGCCGTTCTTTCTTGCACCGTGGAAGGAAGAACGGTGCTTCGACAAGCTCAGCACAAACGGATTTGGGTGTTGCTGGGCCTATTTCTTCTCCACCAGTTCGCGCTGCAGGAAGCCGTGGAGCATCGCGGCGCGCACCGCGTCCTCGGCGTGGTCGGCGCCGACCGAATGGCCGCCTTCGGTATATTCGTGATAATAGACGCTGTTGCCGTTCTCCATCAGCCGCGCGGCGAATTTGCGCGCGTGGCCGGGGTGGACGCGGTCGTCCTTGGTCGAGAGATAGAGGAAGATCGGCGGGTATTTCACGCCCTTGCGGATGCCCTGATAGGGCGAATATTTCGACAGGAAGGCCCAATCTTCGGGCACGTCGGGATCGCCATATTCGGCGACCCACGAGGCGCCCGCGAGCATCTTGTCGTAGCGCCACATATCCTTGATCGGCGAGCCCGAGATCACCGCGCCATAGAGGTCGGGGCGCTGCGTCATCGCCGCGCCGACGAGCACGCCGCCGTTCGAGCGGCCCGAGATCGCGATCCTGCCTCTTGCACTGACGCCGGTCTTCACCAGATCCTCGGCGACCGCGTGAAGATCGTCGAAGCTGTTCTGGCGCTTTTCGCGCAGTGCCGCCTGATGCCAGGCGGGGCCATATTCGCCGCCACCGCGGATGCCTGCGAGGACATAGGCATTGCCGCCCTCGACCCAGAACAGTCCGAGTGGGCCAGCGCGATAGGGCTGGCCGGTGAGGTATCCCGGCGTCTGCGCCGCGCGGAAGCCGCCATAAGCATGGACTAGCGCGGGGACGGGGCCGGTCGCCCCCTTCTTGCGGACGAGGAAATAGGGGATTTTCGTGCCGTCCTTGGAGGTCGCGAAGCGCTTTTCGACGCTCATGTTTTTCGCGTCGAAGGTCGCGGGCAGGCTCTGCACCGGCTGCGGCGCGGCGGTTTCGGACACCGCATAGAGTGTTGGCGGCATCAACATCGTCTCGGCGCTGGCAAGGATCGTGTCGCGCTTGCCGATCGTTCCCGCGATATGGACCGTCGCGTTGGCGGCGAGCGGGACTTCCTTCTGGCTCCAGCGGCCGTTCGGCTGGTCGCGGCGCAGCGCGAAGAGCTTGCCCTCGACATCGTCGAGCGCCTTGACCCAGAGGATATTGTCGGTCGCCGACACCTCCTCGATCGCCTGCGCCTTCGTCGGCGCCATCACGGGAATGATCGGCACTTGCCGGTCGGCCGCCATATCCTCGAGCGACAGCGAGATCAGCGAGCCGGCGGGGAAACCCTCGCCGAAATCCCTGTTGAGGAAGACGATCGCCTGGCCGCCCAGCACGTCGCGCACGCTCGCGGTGTCGGGGATGATCGTCGAACGATAGGTCTCGCCGCCGACGCCGCGGATCAGATAATCGGTGGTGTAGAAGGTCTTGCCGCGGCTGATCATCGGCCAGCGCCTGTCGCCATCGACGAGTGCGAAGACATTCATGCCGACATCTTCATGCTCGCCTTCGGCGACGGTCGTCGCGGCCGATAGCGACGTGCCGCGCTTCCAGCGCTTGACGATGCGCGGATAGCCCGACGCGGTCATGCTGCCTTCGCCATAGTCGGTCGCGACCAGAAGAGTATCGGCGTCCTCCCACGTCACGCTGCTCTTTGCCTGCGGCAGCGCGAAGCCGTCGCCCACGAAGCTTTTCGTCGTGCGGTCCCACTCGCGCACGATGTCGGCATCGGTGCCGCCGGGGCTAAGCGAGACGAGGCAGCGTTTGTAGTCGGGCGCGAGGCAGTCGGCGCCGTGCCAGACCCAGCTCTGCTTCTCGGCCTTGCCGAGGGCATCGACGTCGATCAGCGTCGTCCACACGGGCTTGCCGGCAAGCCAGGCGTCGAGCGGGCTCTGGCGCCACAGCCCACGCGGATTGTTCGCGTCGCGCCAGAAATTGGTAATCGTGTCGCCCATCACCTCGCCGGGCTCGGCGATCTGGCGGTCGTCGTCGAGGATTTCGCGCGCGCGCTTGCGGTCGGCCTCGAAGCCGGGGCGACCGGTGATCAGCTTGTCGGTTGCCGCATTTTCCTTTTTGACCCAGTCGAGCGCCTTCGCACCCTCTATATCCTCGAGCCAGAGCCAGGGATCCTTGTCTTGCGCGGCCGCCGCCACGGCGGCGAAGGAACAGCTGAGGGCAAGCGCGGCAAGGCTGGCGCGGATCATTCTGAAAATCTCCCCTGGGATGTGGTGGCGCTGTACTAGCAGCATTACACACCCGGGGGGAAGATGGCGAAGCGTCTATTGGTCGATGATCATCGTGCCCGGATGATGCTTGTCGAGATGCTTCTTGATGATCCTGAGGTTGCGCGTGTTCGAACGGAAAAAAAGGTCGAAGGCGTCACCGACGACCGGAATCGCGCCCAGCGCCGTGTCGACGCCGAGATTGCCGACCATGCGCCAGATCTTCCATTTCGGCATGCCGAGGTTGCGCGCCTCCCAGATCAGATAGGCACCCATCGTCGCGGCGATGACGTCGCCGACCACGGGGACAAGGCCGACGATTGCGTCGAGGCCGACGGGGCGGTTGATCCCGGGAATAACGAAGCTGCGTTCGAGCAGGATTTCGAGCGTCTCGACGCGCTTGCGCAGCGCGGCGGGATCGGGCCGGTTCTGGATCAGCGCGTCGAAGATCGCGTC
>CBJKNR010000176.1:0-7371 GCA_966417555.1 uncultured Sphingopyxis sp. | reverse complement strand
GCGTCGACAAATTCGCGAAGGCGCATCCCGAGCGCAGCTTCGACGTCGGCATCGCCGAACAGCATGCGGTGACCTTTGCGGCGGGGCTCGCGGCGCAAGGGATGCGGCCGTTTGCCGCGATCTATTCGACCTTCCTCCAGCGCGCCTACGACCAGGTCGTGCATGATGTCGCGATCCAGAATCTGCCGGTGCGCTTCGCGATCGACCGCGCGGGGCTCGTCGGCGCCGACGGCTCGACCCATGCGGGCTCGTTCGACGTCACCTATCTGGCGACCCTGCCCAATATGGTGGTGATGGCGGCGGCGGACGAGGCCGAACTCGTCCATATGACCTATACAGCGGCCGAACATGACGATGGCCCGATCGCCTTTCGCTATCCGCGCGGCAATGGCACCGGCGTGGCACTGCCCGAAGTTCCGCAGAAGCTGGAAATCGGCAAGGGGCGCGTCGTGCGCAGCGGCAAGACCGTCGCGATCCTCTCGCTCGGCACGCGGCTCGCCGAGGCGCTGAAGGCGGCCGACACGCTGGAAGCGCGGGGCCTGTCGACGAGCGTGATCGACCTGCGCTTCGCCAAGCCGCTCGACGAGGAACTGATCCGCAAGACGCTCAGCGCGCATGAGGTCTGCGTGACGATCGAGGAGGGCAGCATCGGCGGGCTCGGCGCGCATGTGCTGACGCTCGCGAGCGACGAGGGGCTGATCGACGCGGGGCTGAAGCTCAGAACGATGCGGCTGCCCGATGTCTTCCAGGACCAGGACAAGCCCGAGCTGCAATATGACGCGGCAGGGCTCAACGCGCCGCAGATCGTCGACGCGGTGCTGAAGGCGCTCCGCCACAACAGCGCGGGGGTCGAGGAAGCGGGCGCACGGGCTTGACGGTTTTGGTTGCCCTTAATTGGGATGCCATTGCAACCGCATGCGCAGGAATTGCAGCCGTTGGTTCTGCGCTGTTTGTTGCTCGCAAACAGCAGCGAATAAAAGAACAAGAGCTTCGTTTGTCTCTTCTGCACGAGAGGAGATTACTGATTGGAAAGTTCAGAAAATTCCAAGCTTCCATGATGAGCTTGGGTAGCCTTGATGATGAGTCAGTTTCCGATTTTTGGTCCCTCGTCCAAGAGGTCCAACTATATTTCGACCCAGCTACAGCGCGAGCTGTTGAAGACGTTTTTGATGAGGTCTGGAATTACATCGCAGCCGCCGTCTCAATCAGGTTATATCGAGATGATGAGATGCACAAAGAGGCGCGCGCGGAAGTCGATAAACGCTACGAGCTCTTAAGAAGCCTAAACAGGAAATTTCCAATAGCGATCAAGCTGATGGTTGAGAAGGCCAGAGTGCCGGAAACCATCTAGCATGGACTTCCTGAAACTCATCCAGTCGCTCGACGAACTTCTTTATGAAGTCATGTCGTGGCTGGTCTTCTATCCGGTCACGCTGTGGCGCGCGCTGCGGCATCCCCTGAAGATGATGGACTATTCGGACGCCGAACTCGGCGATCCGGCCGAGCGGCAATATACCGACACGCTGTCGCCGCCGCTGTTCCTGCTGCTGACGCTCATACTCAGCCATGCGCTCGAGCTGTCGCTCGTCGGGCAGAATGACGTTGTGCTCGACAAGACGGGGCTCGGCGGGCTGGTCGACGATGATTCGACCTTCATCCTGATGCGCGTCGCCTTTTTCAGCATCTTTCCGCTGGTGATGGCGGCACGGCTGGTGCGTGCGCAGCATGTGAAGCTCGACCGCGTACCGCTGAAGCCACCCTTTTACAGCCAATGCTATGTCACCGCGCCCTTCGCGCTGATCGTCGGCCTGTCGTCGATCCTGATGCGGCTCGAGGCATTCGAGTGGAAGCTGGCCGGCCTGCTGTTGCTGCTGTTTGCGTTGCTGTGGTTCGGGACGCTGCAGATATTGTGGTTCGCGCAGCACCTGCGCGTCAGCCGCTGGCGCGCCGCGCTTCATGCTTCGCGCGCAATGGTCGAGGCGCTCGCCGGCTTTGTGTTCGTTTCGCTGATATTCGCCTGACGTCAGGCGTCTTCGCGCGCCGGGTCGGCGACGTGCGCCACCTCGATCGCGGCGCAGGCGAGGCAGATGGACGGGCTGTGCGCAGCGGGAACCGAAGGGGGTTCAACCGCGACCGGAACGATCGTCGCCTGCGCGATCGCGCAGCGGCGCGGTTCTTCGCCGTCGCTTTCGGCCCAGACGTCGGCGCGGACGATCGCCTGGCGCTGGCCTGCCTTCACCACGCTGCCCTTTGCGCGCAGCCGGCTTCCCTTGGCGGGGGCGAGGAAGTTGATCGTATAGCTGCCGGTCACGACATCGCCGACGACGCTCGACGCCGCCCAGGCGCAGGCGTTGTCGGCCATCAGCCCGACGATCGCGCCATGGGCATAGCCGTGATGCTGGGTCATGTCGGGGCGGAGCGCGAGCAGCAGTTCGGATTCGCCGCCGAAACAGCGCAGCGGCTCGACGCCGAGGAAAGCGGTGAATCCCGAGCCATCGACCGCGACGCGCTTCATATAGGCGACGGCTTCGTCGTTGCTCGTGAATCGGTGGCCGCGCATGGGGAGAATCCTGTTAGTCTGGATTGCAGACATTATCGTCGCTTGCGCCGCGTGGCGTCAAGTCTTAAATCCAGACTAATGAAGAATTATACGCCATCGCGGTCGCCCTGTGCGGTCGGTCGTGCCTCGCGCCTGCTCGGCGATCGCTGGGTGCTGCTGATCCTGCGCGAAGCCTTTCTGGGGATCGACCGGTTCGAGGATTTTCTCGGCCGGCTCGGCATTTCGCGCGCCGCGCTGACCTCGCGGCTCGGCTGGATGGTGGAGGCAGGGGTGCTCGAGCGGGTGCCGCCCGACGGCAAGCGCGCCGTATACCGGCTGACCCCGGCGGGCGAAGCATTGCGCCCCACCTATGACGCGATCAAGGCGTGGGGCGACGAATGGCTGCCGCGGCGGGCAAAAGAAGGCGGCCCGGGCGATGCCGGGCCGTCGATCTATTAGGACGGATCGACATTCAGCCCTGACGGCCTGCAAATGGTGGCTTTTCGTGCTTCCGCTGCTCACATGCCATCAGCACGCTGCGCTCCGGGTCACGAAAAACCACCATTTTCGGCTCGCCATCTTCTGAATGTCGATCCGTCCTGGAATGTCCGCCAAGGCGGGCCAGTGCCGTTTCGTTTCAGCGAAGCCGGAACGGAATGCCTTACGCCCCGGGGATCGCCGCCTGCGCGTCGCGGCCGTCGCCTTCGGGGGCGGCAAGGATGTCGCGGACGACGAGGCCCTTGTCGACGACCTGCGTGTCGGGGCTGCCGACCTGGCTGCGGATGCCGGGGTCGGCGCGCGCGCCGTCGGCGCTGCCGATGATCTGCGTTTCGCTCGCGCTGCGCTGCGACGGGCCGCCGAAGAGCGCGCGCAGCGTCTGTTCGGCGGTCGATTCGCCGCCGGGGCGTGCGGTGCCGGGCGCGGGCGGGGTCAGCGCGAAATCGGGCGGCACGACGAGCGGCGCCTGACGCGATACCATCATCTCGTCGGGACGGTCGCGGCTGAACAGGCTGTTCGACCCGCAGGCCGACAGGGTGGTGGCGATAATCGAGGCTGCCAGGATGGCGGTGGTCCGGTTCACGTCAAATAACTCCTATGCGCCCCGTTTACTCGGCGGACGGTCTGGCGTCCGCGTTCCCGGCCTTTTCGCCCAAGAGCAGCGCGCGCGCAACCAGCAAAAGCACGCCGAGCGTGATGCACGCGTCGGCGACGTTGAAGATCATGAAGGGGCGGAAATCCCCGAAATGCAGGTCGGCGAAGTCGACGACATAGCCGAAGCGCACGCGATCGACGATATTGCCGAGCGCGCCGCCGAGGATCATCGCGAGCGCGATCACGTCGCCCTTCGCCTGTTCGCGCGTCATCCAGAAGGCGACCGCGGCGGCGACGATCCCGGTGACCGCGACGAGCGTCCAGCGCGTCGTGTCGGTGCAGCTCGCGAACATCGACAGCGAAATGCCGCAATTTTCGGCCCATGTCAGGTTGAAGAAGCTCGTGAGCTCGATCTGCCCCTTGGGTTCGAGCGACAGCGGGACGGTGACGACCCATTTGGTGATCTGGTCGAGGATGAAGGCGACGGCGGCGAAAATCAGGCCGAAGCGCAGATAGGGCGAACGTGTGCTGCTCATCGCGCGTCCAATACCGTGTCGCAGCGATTGCACAAGGCGCCGTCGGTCTCGACCTCGGGCAGGTGGCGCCAGCAGCGGCCGCATTTGTGGTTTTCGGTGACCGTGATTTCTGGCGGCCCCTCACGGACAGTCGATACTATGCATATCTCTGCAAATTCTTCAGCTGAAACCCCGAGGCTTTCAAACGGATAGCTGACATTCGCTTGTAGGCTGGATCCGAGTTCCTTTGCACGGCGCATCGGTTCGATCTCTTTCAGAACAGTTTCACGGGCCGCTCGAATAGCCTTCCAATGGCTTGCGATGGAGAACTCAACCATAGCAGGATTGTCAAAGGAACCTGCGCTCTCCGTCCTAGGCAGCGTCGGCCACTCTAGCAAATGAACGCTGCCCGCATCGGGATAGCGCGTGCCCCACACTTCCTCGGCGGTGAACACCAGCACCGGCGCCGCGTAGCGGATCAGTGCGTGGAACAGGATGTCGAGTACGCTGCGGTACGCGCGGCGCGTGTCGGTGCCGAGCGGCGCGGCGGGGCCGAGGTCGCAGTAGAGGACGTCCTTGCGGATGTCGAAATAGAAGGCCGACAGATCCTCGTTGCAGAAATCGGCGAGCAGGCGGGTATATGTGTTGTAGTCGAAATCATCGACCGCCCGCGCCATCTTCGCATCGAGATCGGCGAGCAGCGAGAGCATATAGCGTTCGAGCTCGGGCATCGCCGCGACGTCGGTGACGCGTTCCGCTTCGGCAAAGCCGTCGAGCGCGCCGAGCAGGTAGCGGAAGGTGTTGCGCAGCTTGCGATACTGGTCGGCCACGCCGGCGAGGATTTCCTTGCCGATGCGGTGGTCCTCGGTGAAATCGACCGACAGCGCCCACAGCCGCAGGATGTCGGCGCCATAGTCGCGCATCAGGTCGATCGGGCTGATCGTGTTGCCGAGCGACTTCGACATTTTGAGGCCCTTGGCGTCCATCGTGAAGCCGTGGGTGAGCACCGCCTTGTACGGTGCCTGTCCGCGCGTGCCGCAGCTTTCGAGCAGCGACGACTGGAACCAGCCGCGATGCTGGTCGCTGCCCTCCAGATAGAGGTCGGCGCTGTGCGTCGAGCCGTCGTGGCGGACGAGCGCGGGCCATTTGCCGCTTTCGAGCACGAAGGCGTGGGTGCAGCCCGAATCGAACCAGACGTCGAGAATGTCGGTGATGCGCTCGTAATTCGCGGCGTCGTATGCGTCGCCGAGATATTCCTGCGCGCGCGCGTCGTTCCACGCGTCGACGCCGCCCGCCTTCACCGCCGCGACGATGCGGTCGTTGACGACCGGGTCGTTGAGATAATGGCCGGTCTTGCGGTCGACGAAGAGCGTGATCGGTACGCCCCATGCGCGCTGGCGGCTGAGCACCCAGTCGGGGCGCCCCTCGACCATCGACCCGATGCGGTTGCGGCCCTTGGGCGGCACGAAGCGCGTGTCGTCGATCGCCTGCATTGCCGCCTGCCGCAGCGTCGGGGCGTCGCAGAGGTCCTCCTCGTGCGGGTTGAGCGCGCCGCCCTCATTCTCCCAGCGCTTTTCGCGCGGGGTCTTGGGTTCGATATGCGTCATCACCTTGTCCATCGGCACGAACCATTGCGGGGTGCAGCGATAGATGACCTTGGCTTTCGAGCGCCAGCTGTGCGGATAGCTGTGCTTGTAGTCGGCCGAGGCGGCGAGCAGCGCGCCGGCTTCCTTGAGGTCCGAGCAGATCGGGCCGTCGGGGGCGTTGAACCTGGGATTGATCACGCTGCCCTGCCCGCCGAGCCAGCCCCAGTCCTCGCGATATTTGCCGTCGCCTTCTACCGCGAAAACGGGGTCGAGCCCGTTCGCCTTGCACAGGTCGAAGTCATCCTCGCCGTGGTCGGGCGACATATGGACAAGGCCCGTGCCGCTGTCGGTGGTGACGAAATCGCCCGCGAGGAAGGGACGGGGGCGCGCGAAGAAGCCGCCGAGTGCGTGCATCGGATGGCGGGCGATGGTGCCGGCGAGCTGATGGCCGTTGAACGCCATCTTGGTCACGCCTTGCTCGTTCAATGGTCCGAGCCCGGCCTCCGCCCGCGTTTTGTTCACACGTGTCTCGAATGCTTCCGACAAAGCCATCGCAATTACGACTTTGCTCGCCTTAAAGCCCGGGATTTCATTGGATCCCAGATCGAGGAGGATATATTCCTCAAGCGGTCCATAGGCCAATGCCTGGTTGACTGGGATCGTCCACGGCGTCGTCGTCCAGATCACCGCATGGGCGCCGACCAGCTCGGCGATCGGGCTCTCGACGATCTCGAACGCGACGTCGATCTGGGTCGAGACGATATCCTCATATTCGACCTCGGCCTCGGCGAGCGCGGTCTTTTCGACCGGCGACCACATCACCGGCTTGGCGCCGCGATAGAGCATGTCGTTCGCGGCGAATTTGAGCAGCTCGCGCACGATCGTGGCCTCGGCCTCATAATCCATTGTGAGGTACGGATGGTCCCAGTCGCCGCCGATGCCGAGGCGCTTCAATTGCTCGCGCTGGGTGTCGACCCAATGCTGTGCATAGGCGCGGCATTCGGCGCGGAATTCCTCGACCGGAACCTCGTCCTTGTTGAGCTTTTTCTTGCGATACTGCTCCTCGACCTTCCACTCGATCGGCAGGCCGTGGCAGTCCCAGCCGGGAACATAGGGCGCGTCCTTGCCCTTCAGCGTCTGGGTGCGGACGACCATGTCCTTCAGGATATGGTTGAGCGCATGGCCGATGTGCATGTCGCCATTGGCATAGGGCGGGCCGTCGTGGAGGATGAACTGCTCGCGGCCCTTGCGGCTTTCGCGAATCTGCGCCTCCAGATTGCCCTCGATCCATTTGGCGAGAATCAGCGGCTCCTTCTGCGGCAGGCCGGCCTTCATCGGGAAGTCGGTCCTGGGCAGGAAGACGGTGTCGCGGTAATCGCGCGCTTCTGGGCTGGGTGCAGTGTCGCTCATGGTCGCGGCGCTTAGCGTAACTCGGGCGAAAAAGTCACGTTTAAGTTGAGATTGGTGGGCGAGTTATTCGAGCGTCTGGGCCCCGGCTTTCGCCGCGGATCACCAAAGGCCGGGTGGTTTGTGATCCCCGGCGAAAGCCGGGGACCAGACGGCTCGCGCAGAAGATCGAAATAGAGATCGCGCCATTCGGGGTTCAGCTCCTCGATGAGTTTGATCTTCCCCGCACGTT
>CBJKNR010000175.1:0-7396 GCA_966417555.1 uncultured Sphingopyxis sp. | reverse complement strand
CGTGTCGTAGTTCATGTGCCCGTGGCCGGTGGCGATGATCTCGGCCACGGCCACGCCCTCGTCCTCGGCCTTGTGCGCCAGCATCGGCCCGCGAACGACGTCGCCCAGCGCGTAAATGCCCGGCGCGGTCGTCTCGAAATGCTCGTTGATCGGCACGCGGCCTTTCGGATCGAGCTGGATGCCGACGCGGTCGAGGCCGAGGTTCTCGGTATTCGGCACGCGCCCATTGGTCTATCGCGCCGGTCGCTACGGGCTTGGCGACGATACCGCGACGATGCTCGCCGATCTCGGCTTTCGTTGCGACACGTCGGTCCGCTCCGGGTTCGACTATCGCGAGGGTCACGGCCCCGACTATCGCGCCGCTCCGCTCTATCCCTGGTGGGTTCGGACCGCTCGCGGATCGATGCTCGAGATACCCGTCACGACCGTTTTCGGCGGGCTGCTCGGTCGCAAGGGGCCGCGGGTGTATCACCATATGGCGCGAAACGGTACGCACGTCGGCGCGGCGCTCGCGCGGCTGGGCCTCGTCGAGCGAATTGCGCTGACCCCCGAAGGGATCCCGGCGGAGCGCGCGATAAAGGCGATCGACATCGCGGTCGGCGCACGGTTGCCGGTGCTGAATTTTTCCTTTCATTCGCCTTCGCTTCAGCCGGGAAACACCCCCTATGTGCGGAGCGCTGCGGATCTCGATCTCTTCTATCGCTGGTGGGACGTGGTGCTCGACCATCTCGCGCGGCGCGGCGTCGAAGCCACGACCGCGGCGGAGATATTCGCGATGGCGAACAGAAAGTGTCCCGGCCATCAACCGGCTGAGCGTTGATGCTTGCCAACGCGCTGCGGCCTCCGCTATCGCCCGCACACCCCCACGGGTTTAGGGGGCCTGTAGCTCAATGGTTAGAGCTGGCCGCTCATAACGGCTAGGTTGCGGGTTCGAGTCCTGCCGGGCCCACCATTTTCCTTGCAAATCGAAACCGATCCATCTCCATTGCGGACGCAGAAGGAGAGGGACATGGGGAAGCGGCGGACGATCTTGCTGGGCGGTCTCGCGATCGCGGTCCTTGTGGCGGGGGTGGCGGCAGTCCGGACCGCGGCCTTCGCGCCGGAGGGTATCGCCGATGGCAGCGACATCCGCCTTGCGGCGGTCCGCGCCTATGATCTGGACGCGGCCGTGGCGCATCTGAGTGCAGCGGCGCAGATCAGGACGATTTCGCATCAGGATCCGGCGGAGAATGACATTGCCGAATGGGACCGGCTGCATGGCTGGCTGGCCGCGACCTATCCCGCCACCCATCGTGCGATGGCGCGCACCATCCTGCCGAACCGGACGCTCATCTATCATTGGCCGGGCAGCGATGCGTCGCTCGCGCCGATCATCGTCATGGCGCATCAGGACGTCGTGCCGGTCACCGACGGTACCGAGAAGGACTGGAAATACCCGCCCTTCGCGGGCACGATCGCCGACAAGGCGGTGTGGGGACGCGGGACCGTCGACGACAAAGGTTCGCTGATCGGCCTGTTCGAGGCGATCGAGGCGCTCGCCGCGGAAGGGTTCCAGCCGAAGCGCGGCATCTATCTGGTCGCCGGCCACGATGAGGAAGCCGGCGGATCGGGTGCGGTGACTGCCGCCGCCAGGCTGAAGGCCGAAGGCGTGCGTGCGCTCTATACGCTCGACGAGGGCAGCGTCGTGCTGCGCGACACGCCGGTGATCGATGGCCCTGCCATCCTGATCGGCGTGGCCGAGAAGGGCTATGCGACGCTGAAGGTGACCGCGAATGCCCCCGGTGGACACAGTTCCATGCCGCCCGCCGAAACGGGCGTGACGACGCTGGCGCGCGCGGTGCTCGACATCACCGAAAATCCGTTCCCGATCGAAATGCGCGGCCCCGGCGCGGCGATGGTCGAGGCGCTTGCCGCGCACAAGGGCGGCGTAACCAAGCTGGCGGTGGCGAACCAGTGGCTGCTCGGGACGCTCCTGAAAAAGCAATTGTCGGGATCGCCTTCGTCGGCGGCCGCCTTTCACACCACGATCGCGCCGACGATGCTCGAAGGCAGTCCCAAGGAAAATGTCCTGCCGCAATCGGCCACAGCGCTGATCAACTATCGCATCGCGCCGTGGAACAGTTCGGCCGACGTGATGGCGCGCGCGAAGGCCGCCGTCGGCGACGCGCCGGTCGAACTCGGCTGGGTCAAGCCGCCCAACGAGCCGTCGCGCGTGTCGTCGAGCAAATCGACGGGCTGGAAATATGTCGTGGCCGCGGCCCGCGCCGACGCGCCCGATGCCGTCGTCGCGCCCTATCTGGTGGTCGCCGCGACCGACAGTCGCAGCATGGAGCCGATTTCGGAGGATGTGTACCGTTTCATGCCGATGCATTTCACGCTCAAGGAAACCGCGATGATCCACGGCACCAACGAGCATATGACGATCGACAGCTTCAAGCGGATGATCGATTTCTACGCGCGGCTGATCGCGACGTCGGCGGGCTGACGCAAGGGGATAGTGGTCGGGGAGACAGGATTCGAACCTGCGACATCCTGCTCCCAAAGCAGGCGCGCTACCGGGCTGCGCTACTCCCCGACGACCGACCCGCGCCTTAGACAGCGTCCGGCCGCAAGTCTATACGTTGCGTGTTGCAGGCCCCTTGAGTTCGATCAGATTTCCCTCGGGATCGCGGAAATAGACCGACGGTCCTTCGCCCTCGGCGCCGTATCGCGGTCCCGCCTGCTCGACCTTGACGCCGTGACGGGCGAGATGGGCACGAATCTCCGCCTCATCAAAGGGCGTGATCGCGAGCGCGAAATGGTCGACATTTCGCCCCTCGATCCCCGGCGCTGCGCCGCCGGCGGCGCCGAGCTGGCCGTCGATCGTCACCAGATCGATCAGCGATTGTCCGGCGCGAAGCTGGAAAAGGCCGATTTCCGCCTGCTCGCGCTCATCGCTGCAGCCGACAACCTCGTGATAGAAGGCCAGCATCCGGTCGAGGTTCGAAACGCGCAGGACGATATGATCGAGCCCCTTGAGGCCGAAGGGTGGGGTGGACATCGGGCTTTCCTTTCCGGCGGGGTTTCCACTCCCGACGACGCCTGACCGGCCCGTCAGGTTTCATGTCTCGCGAAAGCAAAGAAAAAGGCGGCCTTCCCGAAGGAAGACCGCCCGATTCCGTTTCAGTCAACGCCCCGAAGGGCTGCGACTTACTTCTTTTCTTCAGCCGGAGCAGCCGGAGCGGCAGCAGCGTCAGCCTTGGCGGCGTCGGCCGGAGCAGCGGCGGTCGCAGCAGCGTCGGCCGGAGCAGCAGCTTCGGCGCCGGCAGCGGCAGCGTCGGCACCAGCGGCAGCGGCTTCGGCGCCGGCAGCAGCGGCGTCAGCGCCTTCTTCAGCAACAGCTTCGGCAGCCGGAGCTTCGGTGGTGGCTTCTTCAGCAGCCTTTTCACCGCAAGCGGCGAGGGCGAACATGCTGGCAGCAACGGCGATAGCAGCAAACTTCTTCATGATGTGTGGGCTCCCTAAAATGCCTTTCCGCGTCGGGAAAAGTTTCCCGGACCGCGAGCCGCGGGATTTAGCCGTTCCGCATGGATCGTCAACAAAAATAATTGAGATGGTCGGGGGCGGCGGGATTCTGTCATTTCTCCGTCACACTAGGGAAGCTCGTCGTTCGTGCTGTTCGCCAGAATCGCCAGAGTCGCCGACCAAACTGTCACATTTTGCCGCAATTGCGCGGAATCGACCTTGTCGAGCGTGTCGTCGGGCGTGTGGTGGATGTCGAAATAGCGCGTGCCATCCTGGGCCAGATCGACCGCGGGAACGCCGGCCTGCACGAGCGCGCCGATGTCGGCGCCGCCGCTCGCCGGCTGCTTCCCGCGCACGACGCCGAAGGGGGCGACGGCAGCGGCAATCCGGTCGCTCAGCGCCTTCGCGCTGTCGGGCAGCTTGAAATCGATCCGCCATACGCGGTCGGCGCCGAAATCGGATTCGAGCGCGACGGCGTGCTTCTCCTTGCCATGCGTGTCGAAATAGGCCTTGCCCCCGAACACGCCGACCTCTTCGGCGCCCGCCCAGAGGATACGGATCGTCCGGCGCGGCTGGCCGGCACTCATCACATGCTTGGCGGCGGCGGTGATGATGCCGCAGCCCGCGGCATCGTCGATCGCGCCGGTGCCAAGGTCCCAGCTGTCGAGGTGGCAAGCGACGATCACCGGGCTCGCGGCGGGATCGCTGCCCGGCACTTCGGCGATGACATTGCCCGACTTGCGAGTACCGAGGTTTTGCGGCGTCAGGACCAATTTCATCTTGAGCGGCGTTTTGTCGGACCTGACGGGTTGCGGGCGCTGCCATTGCCGGACGAGCTGGTCGGCGTCGGGGTTGGAAATCGCAGCTGCCGGGATCGGCTTCACCCCTGCTTCGAAATTGGTGACGCCGGTGTGCGGGTTCCGGTGATTGTCGGTACCGATCGAACGGATAACGATTGCCATCGCCCCCTTTTTTGCCGCAACATTCGGCCCGGTGAAGCGGCCGCGGCCATAATAGCCGTAGCCGCTACCGTCCTGCGTCGGCTGCATCTTGTGGTCGATGAAGACGATCTTGCCCTTCACCTGCGCATCGGGCGCCGCGACGAGCGCATCGAAGCTTTCAAAATAAGCGATTTCGCCCTCGACACCCTTGGGGCCGGTTGAAGCGCTGTTGCCGAGCGCCGCAATCGCAAGCTTTTGCGGCACGAGAGGGCTGGTCAGCCACGCCTCCTCGGCACCACGCACCCATACTGGCATGTCGAACTGTTCTTCGCGCACATTGGCAAAGCCCATTGCCTGCAACCGCCGCATGGCCCAGCGACGCGCGATGGCCTCGGCGTCGGTTCCGGCCATGCGGGGGCCAATCTCGGTTGTCAGGTCATGGGTGATCGCCCACGCGGGATCGTCACCGCGCTCTGCCCGTTCGACCGCGCTCGGCGGCGGCGGCGGGGGCAATGCCGATGCACTGGTGGCGGCGAGAAGGATGGCGGCGACCCCGGCAAGACGGGTGGCAGTGCGGGCGATTCTCATGCCGCCGTGGTAACGGTCCGCTCCGCGCGCGCAAGCGCCGATTGCCAACCGCGCGCCCATTCGCTAACCGGCGCGCAATTCCAGACTCTCCCGGCCGCGGACCGCGGCCCAGCCCATACCGGAGCAAATCCATGGCCGCCCAATATAGTTTCGTGATGAAGGGTCTGAGCAAGACCTATCCCGGCGCGCAAAAGCCGACGCTCAACAACCTCAGCCTGCAATTCTACCCCGATGCCAAGATTGGCATCGTCGGTCCGAACGGCACCGGCAAATCGACGCTGATGAAGGTCATGGCCGGGATCGACAAGGATTTCACTGGCGAGGCGTGGCCGGGCGAGGGGATCACCGTCGGCTATCTCGCGCAGGAGCCGCAGCTCGACCCGACCAAGACGGTCAAGGAAAATGTCATGGACGGCGTTCGTCCCGTCGCCGACATGCTCGACCGCTTCAACGAGATCAGTGCGCTGATGGCCGATCCGCCCGCCGACGCCGATTTCGACGCGCTCATGGAAGAAATGGGCACGCTGCAGGAAAAGATCGACGCGATTGACGGCTGGACGCTCGACAACCAGCTCGAAATCGCGATGGAAGCGCTCCGCTGCCCCCCCGGCGACTGGAGCGTCGAGAATCTGTCGGGCGGCGAGCGCCGCCGCATCGCGCTCACGCGCCTGCTGCTCGAAAAGCCGTCGATCCTGCTGCTCGACGAACCGACCAACCACCTCGACGCCGAAAGCGTCGCCTGGCTCGAAAAGCATCTGGTCGACTATCCGGGCAACGTCATCCTCGTCACCCACGATCGCTACTTCCTCGACAATGTCGTGAACTGGATCCTCGAGCTCGATCGCGGCCGCTATTTCGTCTACGAGGGCAATTATTCGACCTATCTCGAAAAGAAAGGCAAGCGCCTCGAACAGGAAGCGCGCGAAGATCAGGGTCGCCAGAAGGCGATCAAGGACGAACTCGAGTGGATCCGGCAGTCGCCCAAAGCCCGTCAGGCCAAGTCGAAGGCGCGTATCAAGAGCTTCGACCAGCTCGTCGAGGCGCAGGAAAACCGCGCCCCCGGCAAGGCGCAGATCGTCATCCAGGTTCCCGAGCGCCTCGGCGGCAAGGTGATCGAGGTCTCGGGCATCTCGAAGGCCTATGGCGACAAGCTGCTGTTCGAGGATCTCTCGTTCACGCTGCCGCCGGGCGGCATCGTCGGCGTCATCGGTCCGAACGGCGCGGGCAAGTCGACCTTGTTCAAACTGATCACCGGGCAGGAACAGCCCGACAGCGGCAGCGTCGCGATCGGCGATACCGTGCGGCTCGGCTATGTCGACCAGAGCCGCGACGCGCTCGACCCGAACAAGAATGTCTGGGAGGAAATCTCGGGCGGCCACGACATGATGTCGATCGGCAAGCACGAGATGCAGACGCGCGCCTATGTCGGCGCATTCAACTTCAAGGGCACCGACCAGCAGAAAAAGGTCGGCCAGCTGTCGGGCGGCGAACGCAACCGCGTCCATATGGCCAAGATGCTGAAGGCCGGCGGCAACGTGCTGCTGCTCGACGAACCGACCAACGATCTCGACACCGAAACGCTTGCGGCGCTTGAGGAGGCGCTCGAGAATTTTGCGGGCTGCGCGGTGGTCATCAGCCACGACCGCTTCTTCCTCGATCGCCTTGCGACGCACATCCTTGCCTTCGAAGGCGACAGCCATGTCGAATGGTTCGAAGGCAATTTCGAATCCTATGAGGAAGACAAGATCCGCCGTCTGGGCGAAGGCGCGACGCGTCCGCACGCGACGACCTACAAGAAGCTGTCGCGCTAAGCGGGATGGCGGGGGAGGCGGCTCCGATTTCGGCACCAATATCTTCTGGCGCGATCCGCATGGACGCGGACGCGCTCAACGCCTTCATGGCGGAGGCTTTCCCGCATTCGCAGCCCGGCTCGCGTGGCCGGGTGGTCTCGGCTGTGCCCGGCCATATCCGGGCACGGCTTGACCCGGGCGAGCAGGCACTTCGCCCGGGCGGGCTGATTTCGGGCCCGACCCAGATGGGCTTTGCCGACATGGCGGCCTATGCGCTCGTGCTCGCGCACATCGGCCCGGTCGCGATGGCGGTGACGAGCGCGCTCAACTACCAGTTTCTGCGCCCGTGCCGTCCGGGCCCGATCTTCGCCGATGCGCATTTGCTGCGCCTCGGCAAACGGCTCGCCGTGATGGACATACGGATCTGGACCGACGATCCCGACAAGCCTGTCGGGCAGGCGAATGTAACCTACGCTATCCCTTGACGGGCGTCGTCGAGCGTCCGCTTTACGATCGATAGCGGCCGTTATTCTCCCCTCCCGCTTGCGGGAGGGGTCGGGGGAGGGCCTGTGA
>CBJKNR010000174.1:0-7398 GCA_966417555.1 uncultured Sphingopyxis sp. | reverse complement strand
TCGGCGGTCCCCCTCCCCGCAAGCGGGGAGGATTTATGGCAGCTTCCGGTCGAAAACCGCCATTTCAGCGACCGCGCTCAAAGCCGGGCTTCGAGCCTTGCCAGCAATTGCTGCACCGGCATCACCGCCGGCGCGTCCCATCCCGCCTCCAACACTGCGATGCGTTCGAACAACCGTTCGCTCGCGGCAATGATGCGGCGGATCGGGGCGTCGAAACCTGCGCAAACATCCCAGTCGGCGGCGACCGGTTCGCCGATCCGCGCGGCGCTGTCGTTCGGACCTGCGCCGGGTTGGCCGGCGAACATCGCGCGGCGATGGAGCAGCCACGCGATGACATGCATGAGCCGCGTCGTCGTTTTCAGCGATTCGCACGCCAGCCCGATCTGCGCCGCAGCGCCGCCGGCGGCACCGCCCAGATCGCGCTGTGCGGCAAAGGCCGCATGCGCTTCGTCGGCGAGCAGCATCGCCTCGACATAGAGATTTTCGACCTGCGCGCGCTGCACCGGCGCATCGATTGCCATCATCTTTGCTCGCCCACCGACCATGGCCGACGAGATGCCACGCGTCCGCGGCCCTCGGCAATGACGGTAACCATGAATATTTGCCCGGCGCCGTCCCGTTTTGATTCAGGTACCTGTTTCAGGCGATGATGTCGGGGAGCAGCTGATCCTCGCACCAGGCGATCTCGTCACGGAGGCGGAGCTTGCGCTTCTTCAGCCGCGCGAGTTGCAGCTGGTCGGCGGCCGTCCCCTCGCCGAGCGCGATGATCGCCGCGTCGAGGTCGCGATGCTCGACGCGAAGCAGTTCCAGGCGCTGGGTGATTTCCTCGGGGTTCACCGGGTCTCCCTGCCACGTTCACCACTGGTCCGCAACGGGGACCGCCCCACCGAATCGTCACGACATGCCGGCCGATTCATGTTTTACTTCGCCTGCCCATCGAGTCGAAAAGGAGAATGCCAATGAGCACGTCGCACCTTTCCACCCTGAAGTCCCGCCACGCGGACCTCGATGCGAAAATTGCGAATGAAGAGCGCCGCCCCGCCCCCGATACCGGCGTGCTTGCGCAGCTCAAGAAGCAGAAACTGAAACTCAAGGAAGAGATGCTCGCGATCGTCTGATCGCCAGCGCTATCGCCCCGCTGATGCCACCCTGTTCAGGGACGCATCAGCGCCGGCGATAGAGGGGCCCCGTCTCGAGGCCCGTGCGCCGCAGGTGCGGCGGCAAATCGGACGGCGAAACCACCTGACGGCGAACCGCCTGCGGATCGATCGCACGATCGAAGGCGATGCCGAACTTGCTCTCGCCCACCCAGATGACGCGCCCCGTAACCGGCCCGACATTGCGCAAATTCACTTCGACCGCAGCGCCCTGCGCGACGTCGAGTTTCGCCTCGGCCAGCATGCCGCCGGGCGACAGGTTGTGGACGTGGACGCTGACCGACCCGGGGGTGCCTGACAGGATCAGGCTCGCCTGCATGAACAGGCTGTCGCGATCGGCGCCGCGCGACAGCGCGGCAACCTCCTCGTCCACCGAAGCCGGTCGTTGTGAATCCATTGTCTTCTGCGCCCCATGTCCCGATTTTCGAGACGGGCAATCTAGAATCCAGCCGTTGCGGAATCGTAAACGGGACGTCGGCCCCCGGGCGATCAATCCTCGCGCGAAATCCGCTCGTTACGCTCGTGGCGCTCCTGCGCCTCCAGCGTCATCGTCGCGATCGGACGGGCCTGCAGACGCGCGAGCGAGATCGGTTCGCCGGTCACCGCGCAATAGCCATATTCACCCTCGTCGATGCGGCGGATCGCCGAATCAATCTTGGCGATCAATTTGCGCTGACGGTCGCGCGTGCGCAGTTCGATCGCCCAATCGGTCTCGCTCGACGCGCGGTCGGCAAGATCGGGTTCGCGAAGCGGGCCGTCCTGAAGATGCGCGAGCGTCGATTCCGATTCGGACAGGATCGACTTTTTCCAGGCGAGGAGCAGGCCGCGGAAATAATCCTGCTGCCGCTCGTTCATAAACTCTTCGTCGTCGCTGGGGACATAGTCCGAGTCGAGATTGGATTTGGCTTCGCGGAGCGCGTCTGCGCCAACGTCGGCAATCTTGGTCGGCATGAGGGGCTCTCGCGTCCTTTCCTGTCACCCGGCGAGGCCGCAAGCGGCTCGGGGAGTGGCGCGCCTATACCCAGCCGCTGGCGACGATACAAGCGCCTAAGCTGCCGATAGCGACGAGGCGTGAAGCGGGAATGAACCAGCAACGATTCCGCTGCCCGATCCGGCCGGACCGGTGTCCGACGCGAAGGCCAATTTAGGGCCGAAGGTTAACCAATTGCATAGAATTATTGCATATAACGTGCTGATTTGGGACAGATACGGCAATTTTGATTGATTCCGCATGGCATTTCCCGCTCTCGGACAGGCAAACGCGGTTAACGCAATTGCCGCGTTCATAAAGCTTTGGCCTTTTGGGCTGTAGCCAAGGTGCACGGGGGGTGTTGGTCGATGGCGCTTCGCACCTGCAACGGGAAAGAAAGAGAAACCTATGTCTGTCCGAATGGCCCTCGCCAAGCTTTGCGCCTGCACCTGCGGCGGGGCGATCATCGGTAGCGGCGCGATGCAGGTCGCCGACGTTCCGAAGGCGCGCGCGCAGGTCCAGTCCTGTTCACCCTGCACTGGCAAGAAGGTCGTGCGCAAACGCCACGCCGCGCGCAAGCCGGTGAAGCGCGTGCGCCGCGTTGTCACGACGAAACGCATCATTCGCACCGCGACCCCGCAGACGCAGGTCGTGACGCAAACGATCCCCCTGCCCCCGATCCCCTATGCCCCCTTCCCCCAGCGCGGCTGGGAAGGCGGCGGCGGTAGCGGCGGCGGCGTCACCGTGATCGGTGGCGGCTTCGGCGGTGGTTTCGGCGGCGGCTTTTTCGGCGGTTTCTTCGGCGGCAGTTCGGGCGGCGGCGGCAGCAGCGGCAGCATCGTCGTCACTTCGACCACGACCGGCGGGGTCTCGACTTCGAGCAGCACCTCGTCGGGCGTCTCGACCTCGACCGGCAGCGTTTCGACCTCCACCGGCGGCGTCAGTACCTCGACGGGCGGCGTGTCGACGTCGACCGGCAGCGTCAGCACCTCGACCGGCAGCGTCTCGACCTCCTCGGGCAACGTCAGCACGTCTTCGGGCAATGTTTCGACCTCGTCCGGTAACGTCAGCACCTCCTCGTCGAGCAGCAGCTCGTCGTCGAGTTCGTCCTCCTCTTCCTCGTCTTCGTCGTCGAGTTCCTCGTCTTCGGGCGGCTCGTCGAAGGGCAGTTCGGGGTGGGGCGGCTCGTCCCACGGTTCATCGGGCGGTTCGAGCAGCAGCTCGTCATCGAGCAGCTCGTCTTCCTCTTCCTCGTCGAGCAGCAGCACGTCGAGCGGGGCGACCAGCAGCACGAGCAGCTTCGGCTCGACCGGCAGCACCAGCTCGTCCTCGTCGTCGAGCAGCAGCTCGTCCTCCAGCTCATCGTCGAGTTCGGGCGGCAGCAGCAGCCACGGCAGCTCATCGGGCGATCCGACCCCTGTTCCTGCGCCACCGATGATGCTATTGTTCGGTGCAGCAGCAGCCGCGCTCGTCGCGCGCCGCCGCGCAGCGAATCGCAACGACGACGACGCCAACGCGGCCTGAACCGGATCCACTGGCGGTCGGGGGGCTAACCCGGACCACCAACTGAAGGGCCGTCCCCTCGGGGCGGCCCTTTTTTACGTCCTCCGGTGTCCGAATCAGTTTGCCAAGTGGAAAACTATTTGACATGGTTCGCCATATGGCAAACCAAATCCAGTCGCTCGATTCGGTCTTTCACGCGCTCGCCGATCCCACGCGGCGTGCCGTGATCGCCCGGCTTATGGACGGCGCAGCGCCCGTCAAGCGCCTGTCCGAGCCGTTTCCAATCGGCCTTCCAGCCTTTCTGAAACATCTCTCGGTGCTCGAGGCGTCGGGGCTCATCCGCACCGAAAAGCAGGGCCGCGTCCGGACCTGCCGTATCGATGCGAAGCGGCTGGCTGCCGCCGAGGGCTGGCTCGCCGAACAGCGCGCCATCTGGCAGGGCCGCACCGACCGCCTCGCCGCTTTCGTCGAATCGCAACATCCCCCGGAGGAAAAATCATGAGCAAAAGCGAACTCACCATCTCGCGCCACATCGCCGCACCGCCGTCCGTGGTGTGGGACGCATGGAGCGATCCCGCCAAGCTCGCGCAATGGTGGATCCCGGCACCGATCGCATGCCGCGTCGACAAGCTCGATCTCAAACCCGGCGGCGGCTTCGTCACCCGGATGCGCGACGAAGGCGCCGCCGATTTCCAGCCGCATGTCGACGGCTGCTTCCTCGAAGCGATCCCGAACGAGCGCCTCGTCTTCACGACGGTCCTCACCGAAGGCTGGCAACCCGCCGAACCGTGGCTCGCGCTGACCGCGATCCTGACCTTCGAGCCAAGGGACGGCGGCACGCTCTATGCCGCGCGCGTGCTGCACAAGACGCCCGAGGACAGCGCGAAGCACGAGGAAATGGGTTTCCACGAAGGCTGGGGCACGGCGATCGGCCAGCTCGCGGCTCTGCTGGAGCGGTAAGACGGGCTTGCGCGGCGCGGGCGGCAACGCCATAGCGCGGCGCATGCACGATATCCGCCTGATCCGGGAAAATCCCGCAGCCTTCGATGCCGGCCTCGCTCGCCGCGGCCTCGAACCCCTGTCCGCCGAAATCCTTGGCATGGACGCATCGCTGCGCGCGTTGCAGACCGAGATTCAGGGGGCGCTCGCTCGCCGCAACGAGGCGTCAAAGCTGATCGGCCAGGCGATGGCAAAGGGCGACAAGGACACAGCCGAGGCGCTGAAGGCCGAGGTCGCCACGCTCAAGACCGCTCTCCCCGCGCAGGAAGAGGCCGAACGCGTCCAGCTCGCCGCGCTGCAGGACAGGCTTGCCGCGCTCCCGAACATCCCCGCGGACGACGTGCCCGATGGTGAGGATGAGGAAGCCAACGTCGAGATCGCGCGCTGGGGCACGCCGCGCAGCTTCGACTTTGCACCGCAGGAGCACGCCGATTTCGCCCCCGCGCTCGGCCTCGATTTCGAGACCGCGGCGAAGATGTCCGGTGCGCGCTTCGCTTTCCTGAAGGGCCAGATGGCGCGGCTCGAACGCGCGATCGGGCAGTTCATGATCGACAGGCAGACCAACGAGGCAGGCTACACCGAATGCGCGACGCCGCTGATGGTCCGCGACGAGGCCGCCTTCGGCACGACGCAGCTCCCGAAATTCCGCGAGGACCTGTTCCAGACGACCGACGGCCGCTGGCTGATCTCGACCTCCGAGATGAGCCTGACCAACGCAGTACGCGAGGAAATCCTTCCCGAGGCCGAGCTGCCGATCCGCATGACCGCGCTCACCCCCTGCTTCCGCTCCGAAGCGGGGTCGGCGGGCCGCGACACGCGCGGCTATATCCGCCAGCACCAGTTCTGGAAGGTCGAGCTCGTCTCGATCGTCCGCCCCGAGGACAGCGACGCCGAACTCGAACGCAAGACGCGTGCTGCCGAAGAAATCCTCGAAGCGCTCGAACTGCCGTATCGCAAGATGCTGCTGTGCAGCGGCGACATGGGCTTTGCCGCGCGCAAGACCTACGATCTCGAAGTCTGGCTGCCGGGGCAGGACAGCTACCGCGAGATTTCGAGCTGCTCCAACTGCGGCGACTTCCAGGCGCGGCGCATGAACACGCGCTTCCGCCGCGAGGACGTAAAGGGCAACGAATTCGTCCATACGCTGAACGGGTCGGGCCTTGCCGTGGGCCGGACGCTCGTCGCGATTCTCGAAAATTATCAGCAGGCCGACGGCAGCGTCGATATTCCGAAGGCGCTGCTGCCCTATATGGGTGGGATCACTCGCCTGACCCCCTAAACCCGTTTGTGCTGAGCTTGTCGAAGCACCGTCCTTCTCTTCACCGCTTGAAGAAAAGAACGGCCCTTCGACAAGCTCAGGGCGAGCGGGTATCAAAGGATAATATCATGCGCATCCTCCTCACCAACGATGACGGCTATCACGCCCCCGGCATGGCGGTGCTCGAAGCGATTGCGCGCCAGCTTTCGGACGACATCTGGGTCTGCGCCCCCGCCGAGGAACAGTCGGGCGCCGGCCACTCGCTCACCCTCTCGCGCCCCGTCCGCATCCGCCAGCATGGCGAGCGGCGCTGGTCGTGCAGCGGCACCCCGACCGATTCGGTGATGATGGCGATCGGCAAGCTGATGCCCGAAAAGCCCGACCTGATCCTCTCGGGCGTCAACCGCGGCGCCAACCTCGGCGACGACATCACCTATTCGGGCACCGTCTCCGCCGCGATCGAGGGCGCGCTCGCCGGCATCCGCTCGATCGCGCTCAGCCAAGTTTATGCCAGGGAAGGCATGGGTGACAGCGTGCCGTTCGAAGCGGCCGAACAGTGGGGCGCGGAAGTGCTGCGCCCGCTGCTCGACCACGACATGCCGCCGCGTACGTTGATCAACATCAATTTCCCCGCGATCTCCGCCGCCGAGGTGCAGGGCATCCGCGTCACCCGCCAAGGCTTCCACGACTATGGCCGCGGCTCGATCGTCGAGGGCACCGACCCGCGCGGCTATCGCTATTACTGGTTCGGCCTGCACGGCATCGAACACAGCCTCGGCCACGACAGCGACCTCGAGGCGATCGACGATCGATATATCTCGGTCACCCCGCTCCAGCTCGACCTGACCCACGACGCCTCGCTCGCCGCGCTCCGCGGCGCCTATGGCGGCTAGCCTTCGGCGCAAGGCTTTGGCACAAGGGCCGCAATGAGCAAGCGGCCGAACCCCAGGCTCCATATCCAGAGCGGCTTTCACCTGCTGAAGCGCGCGAGCAAATGGCCGATCTGGGCCGACGTCATCACACGCCTCGGCGTCGCTTTTCTGCTGATCGCGATCGTGGTGCTCGTCCACTGGATCGACCGCGCGGGGCTGAAGGACAGCCACGACGGCCAGATCAGCTTTCTCGACGTCGTCTATTTCACGATGATCTCGGTCACGACGACGGGCTTCGGCGACATCGCCCCGACCTCCGACCGCTCGCGGCTGATCGAGGCGGTGATCGTCACCCCGATCCGCATCGCGGTGCTCTTCATCTTCGTCGGCACCGCCTATAATTTCGTCCTCAAGCGCACATGGGAAAAATGGCGTATGGCCCGCATCCAGGCAAAGCTCACCAACCATATCGTCGTGCTCGGCTATGGCATCAGCGGCGCCGAGGCGGTGCATGAACTGATCGAGCGCGGCACCGACCCCTCGTGCATCGTCGTGATCGATCAGGCGCGAAGCCGCATCAACGCCGCCGAGGCCGCGGGCTGCAACGTGCTCGAGGGCGACGCGTCGAACGACGACACG
>CBJKNR010000173.1:0-7418 GCA_966417555.1 uncultured Sphingopyxis sp. | reverse complement strand
CGGGGCGTGCCGCGGACCGCGAACTCGACCGCCTCCGTCCCGCCGGCCGGGATCCGGAGGCGGTCCTCAGGGCCCAGCGTGCTCGTGAGGCACAGGATCCCGACGCCGGGATAGCAGACCTGCGACTTCACCAGGGTGACGAGGCGACGGCCGGTGTTCTTGACCGCGACCTGCAGCTTGTAGCGCTCGCCGCGCACGCCGTAATGTGCGCGCACCGAGTGGAACCCGGGAAATTCGTAATAGTGATAATAGACGTCCTTGCGCCAGTCGCGCGGCGCGTGGCCGGCCAGCAACGGGGTCATCGACCGGCCCTGGATCGTTCCCGGACCTTTCACCCCCGCATAGTCGAGGAAGGTCGGCGCATAGTCGATATTCTGGATGGGCGCCGCGATGCGCGTGCCCGGACGGATATGCCCCGGATACTGGATCAGGAACGGCGTGCGCATCGATTCTTCATAGATGAAGCGCTTGTCGAACCAGCCATGTTCGCCGAGGTAGAAGCCTTGGTCGGAGGTGTAGACGACGATCGTGTTCCGATCGAGACCGCTCTCCTCCAGATAGTCGAGCACCGCGCCGACACCTTCGTCGACCGCGGCGATTGTGCCCAGATATTGCTGCATGTAACGCTGATATTTCCAGAGCGCGAGGTCGCGGCCCGACAGCGGCGCCGCGTTCAGCCGGTCGTTGTCGGCCTGCATCAGCGCGTCCCACTCGGCCTGCTGCGCGTGCGTCATCCGGTCGAAGGCGCCGGGCCAGCGATTGTAACGAAGCTGCGCCGATCCTGTCGCGACCGTCATCTTGAGGTCGTGCCCCTCATACATGTCGCGGTAGATGTTCATTTCCTGCGTGCCCGCGGCGATGCGGCCGCGATAATCGTCGAAATAATTGCCCGGGACGGGAAAGGTCACGCCCTGATATTTCTGCACATGGCGCAGCGCGGGCATGAAATTGCGGTGCGGGGCCTTGTGGTGGATCAGGATCGCGAAGGGCTTCGACTTGTCGCGCCCGTTCTTCAGCCAGTCGAGGCTGTATCGGGTGATGAGGTCGGTCGCATAGCCTTCGACGACGCTGCGCCCTTTGGGTGTGATGATGTCGGGATTATAATATTCGCCCTGATCGTCGAGCACCTTCCATTCGTCGAAGCCGATGCCGTCGGGCGACTGGTTGATGTGCCATTTGCCGAACATCGCCGTGGCGTAGCCCGCCTGGGACAATGCGCGTGGCCAGACCCAGACATGATTGTCGAACCGCTGGCCGTTCCGGGTAAAGCCATGCGCGTGGCTCTGGCGGCCGGTGAGGAGCGTTGCACGGCTCGGGCCGCAAAGCGAATTGCCGACGAAGCTCTGCGTGAATATCGCGCCATTCTTCGCGATGCGATCGATATTGGGTGTCGGCGCCAGCTTCGACAGCGGCGAGCCATAGGCCGAGATCGCCTGATAGGCGTGGTCGTCCGACATGATGTAGACGATGTTCGGCCGCGTACTGCCCTGCGCGCTCGCCGCCGCGACGAAGGCGAGCGGGAGCGCGAGGGTCAGTGGAATGCGCAAGTGCATAGCCTATTCGGTCAGCTCGAAAGCGGCTTCCTGCCCTTCGGCCGATGAGGGGCCAATCCACAGTTTGAACTGGCCGGGTTCGCTGCCCCAGCTCATATCCTGCCGGGTGAAGGCGAGGTCGGCGTCGGTCAGCGTGAAGCGAACCGTCCGCTTCTCGCCCTTCTTGAGGCTGATCTTCTCGAACCCCTTGAGCTCCTTGACCGGCCGCGTCACCGATCCGACGAGGTCGCGGACATAGAGCTGGACCACTTCCTCGCCGTCGCGCGCGCCGTTGTTGGTGATCGTGACACGGGCGGTGAGTGGTTCGCCCGGGCGAATTTTCGTCTTGTCGAGTGTCACCGGCGAATAGGTGAAGCTGGTGTAGCTCAGCCCATATCCGAACGGATAGAGCGGCGTGTTCGGGCTATCGAGATAGCGCGAGACATATTTCGCGCCCGGATCCTCGGGCTTGATCGGCCGTCCCGTATTCTTCATGTCATGATAGATCGGCACCTGCCCGACGTTGCGCGGGAAGGTGACGGGCAATTTGCCCGACGGGTTGTAATCGCCAAAAACCACGTCGGCGATCGCATGGCCGCCCATCGTCCCCGGATACCAGGCCTCGAGGATCGCATCGACATTGGCGTCGGCCCATTCGATGCTGTTCGGGCGCCCGCTCATCAGCACGAGGATGATCGGCTTGCCGGTCTTTTTCAACTCTTCGAGCAAGGCCTGCTGGTTGCCGGGCAGGTCGAGCGAGGTGCGGCTCGCCGCCTCGCCGGTCATGTTCCAATGCTCGCCCATCGCGGCGATGATCACGTCGGATTTCTGCGCCAGCGCGATCGCCTCGGCAAATCCGTCATTCTTGCCTGCATCGGCGAAATGATAGCCGGCGCCCTTGGCATAGGCGACAGTCGTCCCCTTGGGCGCACGCGCCTGGAGCCCTTCGAGCAGGGTGACCGGCCGCGTCTTGCGGTCGCCTGCGGCCGCCCAGCTGCCGATCATGTCCTCCTTGCTGTTGCCGAGCGGGCCGATCACCGCGATCGACTTCGCCGACGCGGCGAGGGGCAGGGCGCCCGACTGATTCTTGAGCAACACGATCGACTTGCGCGCCACGTCGCGCGCGGCTTCGAGGAAATCGGAGCGATAGACGGTCGCCTTTTCGCGCGCCTCGTCAGAATAGCGATAGGGGTCTTCGAAAAGGCCGAGGCGATATTTCATCTCGAGGATCGCTTTCACCGCTTCATCGACGCGCCTGACGTCGACCTTGCCCTCGGCGACCGACCTTGCGAGGTGATCCATGAACACCGCGCCCTGCAAATCCATGTCGACCCCGGCGTTGATCGCCTGTTCGCCCGCCTGCTTGAGGTCCGTCGAATAGCCGTGCGGGACCATTTCGTTGATCGACGTGTAATCGGTTACGATGAAGCCCTTGAAGCCCCATTTCTCGCGCAGCACCTCGGTCAGCAGATAATGGCTGCCCGACGCCGGCACGCCGTCATATTCGTTGAACGAGGTCATGAAGGTCGCGGCGCCCGCGTCGGCTGCCGCCTTGAAGGGCGGCAGATAGACGTCGCGCAGCGTGCGCTCCGAAATATCGACCGTGTGATAATCGCGGCCGGCCTGCGCGGCGCCATAGGCGGCGAAATGCTTGGCGGTCGCGAGCACCGTGTCGACGCGCTTCAGATCGTCGCCCTGGAAGCCGCGCACACGCGCGACCGCAATCTTGCTGCCGAGGTAGACATCCTCGCCCGCGCCTTCGGACATGCGGCCCCAGCGCGGATCGCGCGCGACGTCGACCATCGGCGCGAAGGTCCAGTGAATACCCTCGGCCGAGGCCTCGGTTGCCGAAATTCGTGCAGCCTTTTCAATGGCTTTCAAATCCCAGCTTGCCGATTCGCCCAAGGAGATCGGGAAGATGGTGCGGTGGCCGTGGACGACGTCATAACCGAAGAGCAGGGGGATTTTCAGCCGCGTTTCCTCGACCGCCAGCCGCTGTAACTCGCGCGTATATTTGGCGGTGAAGGCATTGAAGATCGACCCGATACGGCCCTTGCGGATGTCGTCCTGATAGCCCTGCCGGATCGTCGGGCCGGTCGAATCCCAGTCGCTGGTGAGCAGTGACAATTGCCCGATTTTCTCGTCGAGCGTCATCTTCGCCATCAGCTCGGCGATGAAGCGATCCATCTTCGGATCGGGGCGCGTCCAGCCCGCTGAATCGGCGGGATTGGCCTCGCTCTTGCTCGTTGCGGGTTTCGCCATCAGCGGGGCGGGGGATAGCTGTGCAGCGACCATCAAGGTGGCGAGCGTCAGGCATGTGAGATTGCGCGTTTTCGGCGGCATGATTCGTCCTTCCCGGTCGGGTCTGTTTATACATTGTCACGCGGATTGGCCGAATTTCGGCCGAAAACCGGCTGGTCCCCGATCGCATCCATCTGTGTCGCTTCCCCCTATACAGTGATCGTGAAACCGGTTACAAACTAAAAAACAACGACGCGGTTTCCCGCGACTCGTCGCCGCACCGGACGCACGGCCGATCGGCGAAGAAGGCGAGCGCAGAAAAGGTCGGGGTTCGCAATAAGGGAGGATGCTGTGAAGTTTTCGCGTGATTTTCAGACCGTTTCCGCACGCCAGTCGCGCGCCCGTTCGTTCGCCGCTGCACTGGCATGGAGCAGTGCCGCCGCAGCGCTTGCCGTGGCGGTCGCTGCGCCGGCGCACGCCCAGGTCGCGGGTGCCTCGCTGCGCGGCACGGTCAAGGCCGAGGGCGGCGTCTCCGAAGTGACCGCCGTCAACGTCAACACTGGCCTGACACGCACCTCGACGGTCACCGCGAGCGGCGGCTACAGCTTTTCTTCCTTGCCGGTCGGCACCTATCGTCTTGAGCTGACGACCCCGCAGGGCAAGCGCCAGACCGACGAATTTTCGCTCAATGTTGCGCAGAATGCGGTGCTCGATTTCGATTTCTCGCAGCCTGACATCGCCGAAGGCGGCGACGATGCGATCATCGTCACTGGCAGCCGCATCCGTTCGATGGAAGGCGGCGAGGTCGGGACCACCATCTCGCAGCGGCTGATCGAGCAACTGCCGCAGAACAATCGCAATTTCCTCGCGTTCGCTGACCTCGCGCCGGGTGTGCAGTTCGTTACCAACTCGGCGAACCAGTCGAGCCTGCGCGGCGGCGCGCAGGGCGCCAATTCGATCAATATCTTCATCGATGGCATCGGGCAGAAGGACTATGTGCTGAAGGGCGGCATTACCGGCCAGGACACGACGCAGGGTAACCCGTTTCCGCAGCTCGCGATCGGCGAATATCGCGTCATTTCGTCAAATTATAAGGCGGAATATGATCAGGTCAGCTCGGTCGCGATCACCGCGGTGACCAAATCGGGCACCAACGAATTCCACGGTGAAGGCTTTTTCGACTTCACCAACCAGAGCCTGCGCGACCGGCTGCCGCGCGAGAATTTCCCGACCTATATTCCCAAGGTCCGCACCAAGGATATACAGTTCGGCGGCGCGCTCGGCGGCCCGATCATCAAGGACGTCCTGCACTTCTTCGTGACCTATGAGGGCAAGCGCCGTATCGAGCCGCGCGAGATCAAGCCCGGCCTCGACCTGCCGGTCAGCTTCTTTCCGACCGAATATCAGGACGCATTCGGGGCCCGGACATCGTCGTTCAACGAGGACCTCTATTTCGGGAAGATCAATTTCACCCCGACGGCGAACGACCTGTTCGAGTTCTCGGTCAAATATCGCGACGAGAGCGGGGAGGAGCTTAACAATGGCTTCGCCGCCGAAGAAACCGCCACGATCACGAAGGTCAAGGAATGGCGCGGTCTTGCGCGCTGGGAGCATACCGCCGACACATGGGTCAATGATTTCAAGATCGCATATGAAGATGTGACCTGGAATCCGCGCCCGCTCAATTTCGGCAATGTCTCGCTGTTCAACGTGACGGTGCCGAACACGCCGCCGGCGACCGGAACCCGGCGCGGCGACATATTGCGCGTCGGTGCGGGCACCAATTTCCAGGACAAGGGCCAGAAGGGCTGGCAGGTCTCGAACGATTTCACCTGGACCGGGCTCGAAAGCCATACGTTCAAGGTCGGCGTGAAGGCGAAATGGGTCGAGCTCAACACCAACACGCAAAACGGCGTGAACCCGGTCTTCACCTACAATGCCCTCTACGCGCCGGGCGGGGCGTTCAACGACACGATCCCCTATCGCATGACGTTCAGCGCGCCGGTGGACGGGGGCGATCCCAATATCACGTCGAAGAATTTCCAGCTAGGCCTCTATGCGCAGGACGATTGGGAAATCGACGATCGCCTGACGCTCAATATCGGCCTGCGTTGGGATTATGAACGGACGCCAGCGTTCCTCAACTATGCGCATGACCCCGCGATCGCCGAGTTCGTGGCCGGCCGGGCACCCTATACTGCGCCGAATGGCACGGTCACGCCGCCCTATATGAATCTGGCGAACGCCAATTTCGACATCGACGACTATATCTCGACGGGCAAGGAGCGAAAGGCGTTCAAGGGTGCGTGGCAGCCGCGCCTGGGCTTCACCTATGCGCTCGACGAGGACAAGCGTTTCGCGATATTCGGCGGCTATGGGCGATCCTATGACCGGACCCAGTTCGACTTCATCCAGCAGGAACTGGCACAGGGGCTGTTCGCGGGCCGCACGTTCAATTTCAACAATCCGGGCGATGCGACCAATGTCTGCACGCCGAGCGCGACCTGCATCACGTGGGATCCGGCCTATCTGACGCCGGAGGGCCGCGCCGCCCTGATCGCGGGCTTGCCGGTCGGTGCCGGGCGCGAGCTTCGCTTCATCAAGAACGACCTGAAGACGCCCTATTCGGATCAGTTCAGCCTGGGCGTGCGCGGCCGGTTCAACCTGCTCGATCTGGAAGCCGGCTATTCCTACGTCGAAAGCCACGACGGCTTCGCCTATGTGCTCGGCAACCGTCGTCCCGACGGCACATTCTTCCCGCCGACCGGAAACCCGGACTCGCCCTTCGGCTTCCCGCCCTCGCCTTTTGGCAGCATCATTCTTGGTACGAACGGGATCGAAACGCGCGCCAACACGGCTTATTTCAAGCTGACCAAGCGCTATACCGAATTTTCGCCATGGAGCCTCGATGCGACCTATACTTTCACCGATGCCGAAGAAAACCGGCAGCTGGGCGAAGTGTTTGCGCTCGATTTCCCGGGCATCGAAAATTATCCCTTCATCACGGCAACGGGCACGCGCAAGCATCGCTTCGTGATGGCGGGCACGGTTGACATTCCGTTCGGCTTTACCCTGTCGGGCAAGTTCCAGATTGCATCGCCCAAATATCTGGCGGCGATCATCGGCACGCCAAGCACGCCGACCACGCCGCCGATCCGCACAGTCACCTCGGTTGAAACCGAAGGCAATGGCGACCGCTGGGGTTTCCGTCAGATGGACCTGTCGCTCACCAAATATGTCCCGATCGGCTTCATCAGCGACGAAGCGCGGCTCCGGTTCCGCATCGACATCATCAACCTGTTCAACGACCGCAACTATGGCGGCTTCAGCGCAATTACCGGTCTGCGTAACCAGAATGATCTTGGCCTTGACGGGCCGCCGCGAACGATCAAGCTATCGGCCGGCTTCCAGTTCTGACCGGCTGACCAGGCGCCCGGCCCGCCTCCCCCCCCGCAGGGCGGGCGCCTCACTTTTTTGAGTATCGAAGGTTGTTTCGTATCGGGGAATCGCTCCTGCCCCTCGTTGCGCTGGCCGCGGCCTGTGCGGTTACCCCGGCGCCGCCCGCCGCCCACCCGGCCGCGACGCTGTCGCCGCTGACCGAGGCCGCCTTTTCGGAAGAGCTGACCGAGCGGACCTTCCGTTATT